>NZ_SDPL01000154.1 GCF_004135055.1 Agromyces binzhouensis
AGCGGGGCGGATGTCGCGGCCGCGGGCTTCACGCCGCGAAGCGGGTGGCCCGCTGCGGCCGCCCGTGCGCGCTCCGCCGAGTCGGCGCCCGCACCGCCGAGGTTCGTCGCGGCCATTACTGCAGCACCTCCACGAGCTCGGCGGTGGTGATGCGGCGGCCCGTGTAGAAGGGCAGCTCGTCGCGCACGTGACGTCGGGCGTCGGTCGCGCGCAGGTCGCGCATCATGTCGACCAGGTCGGTGAGCTCGTCGGCCTCCATCGGCAGCAGCCACTCGTAGTCGCCGAGCGAGAACGCCGACACCGTGTTCGCGACGACGTCGCGGAAGGCGGCTCCCTTGCGGCCGTGCTCGGCGAGCATGCGCCCCCGCTCCTCGGGCGGGAGCAGGTACCACTCGTAGCTGCGCACGAACGGGTAGATCGTGAGCCACGACTTCGGCTCGACGCCGCGGAGGAACCCGGGCACGTGCGCCTTGTTGAACTCGGCGTCGCGGTGGACGCCCATCGCGTTCCAGGTGGGCAGGAGGGCGCGGAGCAGCCGCGCGCGGCGGAGCTCGCGGAGCGCCCACTGCAGGCCCTCGGCGGTCGGGCCGTGGATCCACAGCATGACGTCGGCGTCGGCGCGGAGCCCCGACACGTCGTAGATGCCGCGGACCACGACGCCCTCGTCCTCGACGAGGCGGATCACGCCGTCGAGTTCGCCGACGAATCGGGGCACGTCGTGCCCGTCGAGGTCGTCTGGGCGCGCCGGATCCTTGCGGAACACGGCGAACAGCGTGTAGCCCTCGGGCGAGGGGGTCGGGTCGGAATCGAGTGCGCTCGCGGCTGCCCCTTCGGCAGCGGGGGAAGACATGGCACTATCCTCCCCCCGCAACCTGAAAGGTCAAAAAGGGGCGGCGACGATTCCGGAGGATGCCGTCACCTTCTCACCGTTCGATGACATTCCTAGGGTGAGGAGGTGCACGTGGAAGAGGACGACGAGAGCGACGCCGAACTGCTCGGGCGACTGGCGGGCGGCGACCAACAGGCCCTGGCCACCCTGTTCGACCGACACGCTGCCGCGGTCACGAGGTACGCCTGGGCGCTCGCCCCCAACCGCATGGACGTGGAGGAGATCGTCCAGGACACGTTCCTGACCGCCTGGCGCAAGTCGGCCGAGGTCACCCTGCCGGACGTCTCGCTGCTGCCATGGCTCCTCGTCACGTGCCGGAACCTCGCACGCAACCTCGCGCGCAAGGCGCAGCGGCACGCCGCCGATGCGCTGCCCGACGACGCCGCAGGCGGCCGCGGGGTCGCTGCGGGTCGCGACCACACCACCGAGCGCGCGCGCGAGGAGCTCCAGTGGGTCCTCGCCGAGATCGATCGGCTCGAACCGCTCGACCGGCGGATCTGCGAGCTCTGCCTCGTCGAGGGGCACCCGTACGCCGAGGCTGCCGAGCGATTGGGGCTGACGGTCGGGGCGTTGAAGCAACGCGTGTCCCGGAACCGGGCACGACTGAGGAGGGCGGTGACCGCCGATGAGAACTGATCCACCGAACGGCGAGGAGCTGGATCGCCTGCTCGCCGGGATGAAGGCGGAGGTCATGGCGCGGGTCGCGCAGGAACAGCCGGCGGAACGCCGCGCGCTCACCGACCGCATCCTCGCCTCGATCCTCGCTGCCGCGCTCCTCCTCGGCCTGGGCTCCGCGGGCGCGGCCATCGCGCTCGGGGCACTGCCCCTGGCCGGGGACGACGACACCCCGGCCGCGGGCGGATCGCCCGCCGTGCTGCCGACGGCGAGCCCCAGGTACTTCCCCGTCGAGACGGAAGCACCCTCGCGGCCGACATCGAGGCTCGGGGTGACCTGCGAGCAGGTCGTCGTCGCCGAGGACCTGCTCGCCTTCCTCGGCGACGTCGGATCGCCGGTCACCGGGCCGGCATCGGACCCGTCGCGGATGGCCGACGCCGCAGCGCTCGAGCAGCTCGGGGCCCTGACGTGCACGTGGTCGAACGGCGCCGATCCGTCCCTGCCCGACACCGGGGGTCAGGACGCCACCCTCACGGTCCTGCCCGAGGGACTGGCTGCCGCGGCGGAGTACGTCGAGCTCTACCAGTCCGCGGACCCGACGTACGGGCCCGCCGTCCAGGGCCCGCGCTGCGTGGCGAACCCCATGGGCTTCTGCGAGCTGGTGGGGGTCATCGGCTCGACCTGGGTCGAGTTCCGCGTCCGTGGTGCTCACGCGGAGAGCCTGTCCGACGACGAACTGCGCACGCGGTTCCTGAGCCTCACGGACCCGCTCGTCCGGGTCCTCTCGGCGGTCGAGCCGGCCCCGCGGTGGGACCCGGGCGCGGCGAGCCCCGTCGCTGCGGCGTCGTGCGACGACCTGGCGCCTGCGCCGGATCTCGCAGCGGTGATCGGCGAGCCCGATCTCGACACCGGGGCGCGCTGGGATGGCCCGCGCGTCGGCCAGTACGCGTACGCGGCGGACCAGACCGGTGCGGTGCGGTGCCACGTCGGGTTCGCGAGCAGCGACGCGACGTTCGCGCAGGTCGGCGTCCTCCCGAACGGCGCCTGGGGCGTCGACCGGTATCGGGACGGCTGGCTCGCCGATGGCGGCGAGGTCATCGCGTTCGATGCCGCGACGGACGGCACGGCGGTCCTCCGGTGCGCTGACGACTCGCGAAGCTGCCGATTCGATGCGGTGGTCTCCGGTGACTGGGTGAGCGTGTCCGCATCGCCCGTCCGGGGAGGCGAGTACGAGCCGACCGCCCAGATCGAGGCGTCCAGGGCGCACATCGTCGACATCGCCGCGATCGTTGCGCAGCGCGTCCGCGACCTCGACGGCTGACCGGTACCGAGTCGCGCGAGGCGGATCCGGCCGTGCCGGCCGGGTCCGCCTCGTGGCGGACCCGGCTCAGCGCGCTGCGCGCTCGATCACGAACTCCGGGGTCTCGGCGAGCGAGCGGGCGACGACGCAGAACCGCTCGGTGCCCGTACGGAGGCGCTCGAGCGTCGCATCGTCGGCATCGGTGTCGACGATCGCGGTCACGACGACGTCGAGGAGCCCCACGGGGACGTCGCGGCTCATGCCGAGCGTGCCCCGCGCGTCGAAGACGCCCTCGGCGCGGACCTCCGCGGAGCGGAGCTCGAGCCCCATCGCAGTCGCCACCGACCGGAGCGTGACGCCCGCGCACCCGACGAGCGCCTGCAGCAGCAGGTCGCCCGAGCAGGCGTCGGAGCCGTCGCCGCCCGTCGTGGGGTGCAGCCCCGTGCGCACCGGACCGGCCCACCCCTCGACGGTCGCGGTGATGCCCGGCTCCACGAAGGCCGCTCGGGCGGCGACGGTCGCGATCGCGGAGTCCGGATCGGTGCGGTAGCGGTCCTTCAGCGGCGCCTGCAGCGCGCGGAGCTCGGCCTGGTCCATTGCGTCATCTTGGCCGCCTTGCGCCGTCGGCACAAAACGCGTGACCTCGGCCGCCGATCAGGGGTGCAGCCGGGTGAACCGGAACGCCGCGAAGCCCTCGATCGGGAGCACCTCGGCCGAGGCGAAGCCGGCACTGCGCGCATACCCCTCGAGCGTCGACGGTCGCATGACCGTGCCGGTGCCGACCGAGCCCGGCGTCGAGAGGCTGTCGGGCAGGCAGACGAGCAGGCTGTAGCCGTACATGACCCGTTCGACGTCGTCGCCGTCGGGCGCGAACCGCTCGGCCACGGCCTCGTCCATGATCACGACGGCGCCGTCGTCGCGAACGACGCGCCGGAGCGCTCCGAGCACCTCGACCGGGTTCGGCATGTCGTGCAGGGCCTCGAAGACGAACGCCGCATCGTACGCGTCATCCTCGGCGAGCGCCTCGCCGCCGCCGAGGTGGAAGGTCACGCGGTCCGCCAGCTCGGCCTCGTCTGCGTGGGCACGGGCCGACTCGATCGAGGGCCCGTCGATGTCGACGCCGTCGACGACCGCCTCGGGGTAGGCCCGGGCGAGCGCGAGCGAGGACCAGCCGTGCCCGCAGCCGACGTCGAGGATCCGAGCGCCCGGTCGGCTGAGCACCGCGTCGAGCTCGGGGACCGATGCCAGCGCGCCCGCGAGTTCGCGGTCGAACCACGGTCGGTTGATGTCGCCCTGCGCGTCGCGCATGTCCTTGCCGAACGACGCCCACGGCACGCCGCCGCCGGTGCGCGCCGCGTCGAGCAGCCCGGGCAGCTGCGCCGCGGCGCTGGCGACGATGCGCGCGATGGGGGCGAGGTACGCGAGCGACTCGTCGTCGGTCAGCACCTCGGCGTGCGCGGGCGGCAGCGAGTACCGCCGGTCGGATGCCGCGGCGTCCGCGTCGTCGACCGCGAGGATGCCGCTCACCGCCTGGTGCTCGAGCCACTCGCGGGTGTAGCGCTCGCCGGTCTCGGCGGCCTCGGCGAGCTCGGACGAGGTGAGCGAGCCGCGTTCGGCGAGGATGCGGTACCAGTCGAGCCGATCGCCGAGGTGGACGGCGAGCGTCTCGAATGCGCCGAGCGCGGACGTGAAGATGCGGTCGGCGAACGCGTCGACGGGGTCGACGGCGGCGGGTTCTGGAGGGGTGGGATCGGTGACGGACACGTCGCCTCCTCACGAGGTGGGCCGCTCAGTCGGTGAGCAGCCGGGTGGAGTGCTCGAGATGGTCGCGCATGGCCTCGGGCCCGCGCTCGAGGAGCTCGACCAGCAGGCGCCGATGCTCCTCGACGAGGTCGGCGACACTCGCATGCCGCCGGATGTGCGCGACGAAGAGCAGCAGTTCGCTGCCGATCGCCGCGTGGGCTTCGATGATGCGCGGGCTGTCGGAGGCCGCGACCAGAGACGCGTGGTACTCGGCGTGGAAGCGCTCGATGCGCCGCCACGCGGCATCCGTCGCCCCGCCGGGACCGTCGTCGGCGGCCTGCTCCATCGCGTCGACGGCTGCCCGGGCCGGGGCGAGCACGTGGTCGGGCAGCGTGCCGCCGAAGCGCGCGAAGGCGATGCGCAGCGCCTCGACCTCGAGCGCTGCGCGCAACTGCTGCAGCGCGATGATCTCACGGTCGTCGAAGCTCGTCACGCGGACGCCGCGGTACGGCTCGGCGACGGCCAGCCGCTCGGCGACGAGCCGCTGGAACGCGGCACGCACGGTGTGCCGGGACACGCCGTGGCGGGCCGCCGCCGACTCCTCGCGGAGCGGGGTCCCCGGTGCGAGCTCGCCGTTCAGGATCTCGTCACGCAGCACCGAGGTGACGCGCTCGACGGCGGTCGACGCCGGAGCGGCGTCGAGGCGGCCCTGGTCAGCGGTCGAGGTTGGCACGCACCACGAGCCAGACCCCGACGCCGACGGCGGCCGCGATCCCGACGGCCACGGCGATCGCCGCACCGGGTTGTTCGTCGGCGAAGCGCTGCATGCGGCGTTTCGCCCGTGCCGTCGCGCGCGCGGCGCGCTTGGGCACGTTGAGCTTCTCCTCGAGCGCGCCGAGCGTTCCGGCGAGCTGGTCGCGCGCGGCGCGCGCGTTGTCGTGCGCCTGCAGCCGCGTGAGGTTGCGCTGCTGCTTCTTGTCGAGCCGGACGACGTCAGTGGCCGCCATAGTCGCCCCTTCCGGTGATCGCGTCGATGTCCTGGCGGACGCTCTCGATGGTCTCGAGCGGTTCGCTGCCGCGTCGGAAGCTCGCGAGCGCGACGCCCACGAGGATCGCGATGATGAGCAGCAGGATGCCGGAGACGGTGAGTGCCGCCGCCCAGCCCGGCATCACGAGCGAGAGCGCCAGGATGCCCGTCGCGATGAGGGTGCCGAGCAGGAAGATGCCGACGAAGGCGGCGGCGATCACGAGCCCCGCGCCGATGCCGAAGTGCTTGGCCTTGTAGCTCAGCTCCGCCTTGATCTGGTCGATCTCGGCCTTGACGAGCGCTTGGATCTGGTCGGGCAGCTCACCGACCAGGGTGAACAGCGACCGGTCGTCGTTGAGTGGTGCAGCCATCGGGTGTCACCTCCGGTGGTCGGTCAGGACGAGGACGAGGACGACCCGGACGAGCCCGAGGCCTTGGAGTCCGATGCGTCGGATTTCGCCGAGCTCGCGCGGGTCGACGAGCTCGAGCCCGACGACTTCGCGCCGGACGACTTCGCGGACGTCGATTTCGTCCCGGTCGACTTCGAGGACGTCGACTTCGCGCCGGTCGACTTCGAGCCGGTCGACTTGGCGGCCGTCGACTTCGCGCCGCCCGACGACTTCGCGGGCGTGCCGGTGGTCGACGATCCCTCCGAGATCTGCCGCACGACCTTCTTGGCCTTGTCGAGCACGGCGTCGCTCACGTCGCCGACCCGCGCCATCGCGAAGTCCTTCACGGTCTGGACGCCCTCCTGCACGGTCGGCTGGTTCCAGACGTTCTCGGCGGCCTTCTGGATCTGTTCGTAGCGTTCCCGCCCCGCCCTCGTGCCGAGCACGTAGCCCACGCCGAGACCGACGACGAAGAGGATCTTGCCCTTCATGTGCACCCCATCCCCCGCTGCGGTTCTTCAGACAGCGTCACTCCAGCGTAGACCCAGGCAGGTGCGGCGCAAGGGGGTTGTCGGGCGATCCCGACGATCGTATGCCGATCCGGCTATGCATCCTCCGCCATCCGGAGCGACAGCCGCCGGATGCGCTCGGCCGCCTCGATGGCGTGCGGCACGACCGAGGCGAGCCCGGTACCGGCGACCCACGAGCCTGCGAGGGCGAGCCCCTCCTCGCCCTCGAGCGCGGCCTCCAGGGCGCGGACGCGGTCGCGCTGGCCGACCGCGGCCTGCGAGAGCGC
>NZ_SDPL01000155.1 GCF_004135055.1 Agromyces binzhouensis
CGGCGAGGTCGTCGTGAGCGCGACGGATGCCGCGGTCGGCGGCGCCGAGCTCGCCGCCGACTGGACGGCGGTCTCGCGCGCGATCGTGCGGCTGACGCTCGCCGACGAGGGGGAGGGGCTGCGGACGGGCGAGCTGCTCGTCCGCGGCAGCGTGCCGCTCGAGCGGATCGCGCTCATCGCGGTGTCCAACGATCGCGTGCGCGATCGCGTGCGTGCCGCGCTGAAGGCGGTCGGTGCGAATACGCGCGTGGCGGTCTACCCGCCCTGGTTCCTCGGCTCCGGCGACTGAGCCGGTTCGGCGGCGGCCCCGTCGCGGTCGACCTCGGCGCGGGTCCCCTCCAGCGGCGGCTGCTCGAAGAGCGCGCGCTGCGCCTCCTCGACGCGGGCGAGGTTCGACAGCCCGTCGCTGCGGTGGTGCCCGTAGACCCAGTACCGGTAGAGCACGAACCGGAACGCCGTCCCCAGGCCGAGGCCGATCACGTTGGACGAGATGTTGTCGGCGAGCAGGCTCGTGAAGCCGAGCAGGTGGTGGCTCACCCAGAGGCAGATCAACGAGATGGCCATGCCGCCGAGCGAGACGACGAGGTACTCGACGAACTCGCGCAGCACATGCCGGCGTCGATGCCGCCGGAAGGTCCAGTAGCGGTTGCCGAGCCAGTTGAAGACGATCGCGACGCTCGTCGAGATCGTCTTCGCCCCGATCGCCGACTGGGCCCACGTGTCCGTGCCGAACACGCCCACCCGCAGCGCGTTGAAGAGCGCGACGTCGATCACCAGGCCGATGAGCCCGACGAGGCCGAACTTCAGCAGGTAGGCGAGGAATCCGTGCCACGCCCGTGACGCGAGGGATCGGAGGGTCGCGGACACCCCCCGATCCTAGACGAGCGGTCGCCCTAGACTGGGATGTCGCGGCGATCGGCGTCGCGGGAACGGATGGTGCGTCAGGTGCGAGTCGGAGTGATCGGCGCAGGGCAGCTCGCCCGCATGATGATCCCCGCGGCGATCGAGCTCGGGGTCGAGCTCAAGGTGCTCGCGGAGGCCGACGGCATGGCGGCCGGACTCGCGGCCGACCGGGTCGGCGACTACACCGACGTCGAGACGGTGCTGCCGTTCGCGCGCGAGGTCGACGTCGTCACGTTCGACCACGAGCACGTGCCGCAGGACGTGCTGCGCGCGCTCGTCGAGGCCGGCATCCGGGTGCATCCCGGCCCCGACGCCCTGCGCTACGCGCAGGACAAGCTCCTCATGCGGGAGCGCCTGTCCGACCTCGGCCTCCCCGTCCCCGACTGGGCGCGCGTGTCGACGCCCGAGGAGCTCGACGCCTTCATCGCCGAGCACGGCGGCTCGGCCGTCGTGAAGACGCCTCGCGGCGGCTACGACGGCAAGGGCGTGCGCGTGGTGCGCACGGCAGCCGAGGTCGCCGAGTGGTTCGCCGCGATCGTCGAGGACGGCCGCGACGGGGCCCTGCTCGTCGAGGAACTCGTCGACTTCCGCCGCGAGCTGGCGCAGCTCGTCGCCCGCCGCCCGTCGGGAGAGGTCGTCGCGTGGCCGCTCGTCGAGACCGTGCAGGTCGGCGGGGTCTGCAGCGAGGTCATCGCCCCCGCTCCGCACTCGGCGGGCCGGCTCGCCGACGTCGCCGCCGACGTCGCCGTCGCCATCGCCGAGGGGCTCGACGTGACCGGCGTGCTCGCGGTCGAGATGTTCGAGACGACCGACGACCGCGTGCTCGTGAACGAACTCGCCATGCGGCCCCACAACTCCGGGCACTGGAGCATGGACGGCGCGACCACCGGCCAGTTCGAGCAGCACCTCCGCGCCGTGCTCGACCTGCCCCTGGGCGGCACCGGATGCCACGCCGAATGGGCCGTCATGGTGAACCTCCTCGGCGGCCCCGCCGAGGGCACGCTCGCCGAACGGTACGCCGACGCGCTGGCGTCGCACCCGACCGTGAAGATCCACAACTACGGCAAGGACCCGCGCCCGGGCCGGAAGGTCGGCCACGTGACCGCGATCGGTGCCGACCTCGACGACGCCGTCTACGAGGCGCGCGCCGCCGCCGCCGCGTTGCAGGACTGAGACCCGGCGACGAGCGTCCCGGCGGAGCGCCGCTGCGGGGAACACGCAGCAGACGGCCCTAATATCGTTCGAGTGATCGCAGGCAACCCCACCACCCCCCTCGTCGGCGTCGTCATGGGCTCGGACTCCGACTGGTCCGTGATGAAGGACGCGTCCGACCTCCTCGAGGAGTTCGGCGTCGCGCACGAGGTCGAGGTGGTCTCGGCGCACCGCACCCCCGAGAAGATGATCGCCTACGGCAAGGAGGCCGCCGGCCGCGGCATCCGCGTCATCATCGCCGGCGCCGGCGGCGCGGCCCACCTGCCGGGCATGCTCGCATCCGTGACCACGCTCCCCGTGGTCGGCGTCCCCGTGCCGCTCTCCCGGCTCGACGGACTCGACTCGCTGCTGTCGATCGTGCAGATGCCGGCGGGCGTCCCGGTCGCGACGGTGTCGATCGGCGGCGCGAAGAACGCCGGCCTCATCGCGGTCAGGATCCTGGCCACCGCCGACGACGCGCTGCGCGACGCGCTCGCCGAGTACGCCGACTCGCTCGCGGCGCTCGTCGAGGAGAAGAACGAACGGCTGAAGTCGAGCCGATGAACCTCGCCGACAGCCCGATCCGCTACCCGGACACCGGTTCGCGCCAGATCATGACGCGGCGCGGTTGGTGGCTCGTCGGCCTCAACGTCCTGGTCCCGGGATCGGCGCAGTCGCTCGCCGGCAACCACCGGCTCGGACGGCTCGGCCTCGGCGCGACGCTCGTGCTGTGGGCGCTCGTCGTCGTCGCGTTCGTCACCTGGCTCGTCGCGCCCGCCGTCGTCTACACGCTCGCGTCGAACAGCATCGTCCTCTGGGTCGTCGCGATCACCGCCATCTTCTACGCGGTGCTCTGGGTGGTCCTCACGTTCGACACGCTCCGGCTCGTCCGCCTCGTCAAGACCGTCCCCGCCGCGCGCGGCGGGATCGCGGCGCTCGCGATCGCCGCCATGGTGCTCGTCTCGGGCGGCGCCGCCTACGGGGCGTACGTGGCGACCACCGCGAGCGGCTTCCTGTCGTCCGTCTTCGTGGCCGGTCCGAGCGAGCCGCCGGTCGACGGACGGTACAACGTCCTGCTGCTCGGCGGAGACGCCGGGCCGGATCGCGAGGGCCTGCGTCCCGACAGCATCCGCGTCGTGAGCATCGATGCCGAGACCGGCCAGGCCGTGACGATCGGCCTTCCACGCGACCTGACGAACGTCCCCTTCGACGAGTCCTCGCCGATGCGCGCGACCTACCCCGACGGCTACGGGGCGAACGGCGTCTGCGACGTCGACCTGTGCCAGCTCAACTCGATCTACACCGAGGTCGAGCTGAAGAGTCCGGAACGGTATCCCGACGCCGTCGCCGAGGGGAGCGAGCCCGGAATCGAGGCGATGCGGGACGCGGCCGAGGGCATCACGGGACTGACCATCCAGTACTACGTGCTCATCGACATGGCCGGGTTCCAACAGCTCATCGACGCCCTCGGCGGGGTCACGGTCGACGTCCCGCACGACGTGCCGATCCACGCGGACGAGACCTTCACGACGGTCGCCGAGTGGATCCCCGCGGGAGAGCAGCACCTCGACGGCTACCACGCCCTCTGGTACGCGCGCTCACGCCACGGCACGAGCGACTACGACCGGATGGCACGGCAACTGCAGATCCAGGAGGCCGTGCTCGCCCAGTTCAACGCGGCCAACGTCCTCTCGAAGTTCCAGGACGTCGCGGCGGCCGGCTCCCAGGTCGTGAAGACGGATGTCCCGCAGTCGATGCTCGGGTACTTCGTCGACCTCGCGGGGAAGACCAGGGAACTGCCCATCGTCGACGTGCCGCTCGTGCCGGACAACGGAGTCGACCCGCTCGCCCCCGACTACGAGGCGATCCGGCAGATGATCGAGGCGGCGCTCATCCCGCCGACGACGGAGCCCGACGAGGGATGACGGTGACGCGCCGCGCACTGCCGCGGTGCTCCCGGGACCGGAGCGCTCAGAGGTCGGCGTGGAGGCGCCAGATCTGCTCCGCCGCGTCGCGCCAGTCGTACGCGCGGGAGCGGTCGTGGCCCGAGACCGCGAGCCGGTACGCCGCGTCGCGGTCCTCGACGACGCGGGTGATCGCGGCGGCGAGGAGCTCCGCGAACCCGTCGCCCGAGCCGACCGGCACGGTGAGACCGGCTCCGGCGGAGACCTCGAGGTATGCGGGCGTGTCCGAGTGGATGACCGGCGCACCGAGCGAGAACGCCTCGATGAGCTCGGTGCCCGAGTCGTCGTCGCGCGCGGGGGTGAGGTAGGCGGTGGAGCCCGCGATGACCACGGCGAGGTCCTCGGCGGCGAGATCGTCGAAGCGGTGGATGCGGCGCACGTCGACCCCGAGCTCGTCGGCGGTCTGCGCCACGTGCTGGTCGCCCCAGCTCTCCGGTCCGATGACCACGAGGGGGATCTCCGGCACACCGGGCCGCCCGAGCGCCGTCAGCACGTCGACGAGTCCCTTGCGGGGCTCGAGCGTGCCCGACACGGCGAGGTAGGCCTCCGGGAGGCCGAGGCGCGCGGCGCGGGCCTCCGCGTCGGGGCCGACCACGAGGCCGGCACGGGGTGCGGTGCCGACCACGCGGACCCGATCCCCGAAGTCGGCGACCATCGAGAGCCGGTCGGCGAGGGCGTGCGTCGGGACGACGACGGCGTCGGCGTGCTTGCGAGCCCGCTTCAGCATCCCCTTCTGCCACGCGACGGATGCCGAGCTCAGCGCCTCGGGGTGGGTCCACGCGAGGACGTCGTGGACCGTGACGACCGTCTGGTCGCCCGCGTCGGCATCGTGCTTGCGCAGCGGGGCGAACAGGCTCGTCCCGTGGATCATCCCGCCGCCCGGGGAGGTGGTCAGGCCGAACTGCCACGCCGCGGCGAGTTCGCGACGCGCGAGCGAGGACTTGTAGAGGCCCGACAGGCCGGGAAGCTCGGCCTCGACCCGTGCGTAGTCGCCGGGCAGCGACGACGAGACGATGCCCTCGACCTCGCAACCGGTCGGGGTGGACTCGATCAGTGCGCGGCCGAGATCGCGCGTGTACCGGCCGACGGCCCCCGGCACGGGCGCGACGATCTGGTCGACGATCAACCGGAGGGTCGTGGTCACCTCGGTCCTCTCCTTCGGCCGGCTCGGGGATCTCGCAGGGGAATCGGCATGCGACGGCCCAAGAAAGACTAGCGGGGAGTCGCCCGGGCGTCGCCGAGACCGCTCACAGGCGGCGGGGTCCGATCAGCTCCGCAGGTAGCGCAGCAGGCGCGGCGGGATCGGTCCGCGGATGCGCAGCAGGCCGTGGACACCGCCAACGACCGTCGCGACGAGGTGCTTGGTCCGCTTGGGCCCGCTCACGATCGCGTCGAAGGTGGGGCCGATCTGGCGTTTCACGACCGCGAGCGTCCAACGCCGCCGCCTGAGGAAGTTCCGGAACACCAGGTCGATGTTGTTGCGGATGATGTAGTACTGCCGGAACGGCGAGTGGTACTGGTACAGGTGCCCGCCGTCCCGGTGGGCCAGCGTCAGGCCGAACGGCCGGAACGGCACCATCTCGCCAAGCGCGTGGGTGATGTCGGTGTCCTCGGCGATCGCGATGCGGAACCCGTGGTCCCGGACGCGGAGGCAGAACTCGGTGTCGACGCAGTCGATCACGAGTCGTTCGTCGAAGAGGCCGGCGGTCTCGAGGCACTCGCGTGCGATGACGAACCCCGACTGGATCGCCTCCGGGACCAGTCCGATGCCCTCCGGCGAGAACCACGTCGGGATCGAGGGCTGGCCGTTGACGCGGTCGGTGCAGACGATGCCCACCCGCGTCACGCGGTTCGCACGCGCGAACGTCTCGAGGCACGCCGCGACGTAGCCCGCCGGGAGGTCGGTGTCCTGGTCGGTGTTCACGACGAAGTCGGCGCCATCCCCGAGCGCGGCGCGCACGCCGGCGTTCAGGGCGCGCGCGATCCCGGAATTCGTGTCGAGGCGCAGTACTCGGCTGTTCGCGATCTCCGTCGAGATCAGGTCGAGGACCCGGTCTGCGGCCGGTCCGGTGCCATCGTCGACCACGATGAGCTCGTCCACCTGGGAGGCGAGCGATCGCAGGTTCCCGACGACGTCGTCGTCGGGATGGAACGTCGGGACGACGGCGATCACGCGAGGGTCGGGGGTGGTGTCACGTGGGGCGATGGCGGTAGCCAGCGACGCTCGGGGTGGTCTCGAACGGGGCATTAGGCTAGCTTACGTCCCGCTGTCGAAAGGAAGTCATCGAGCGTGAGCGAGGTCCGTGGAGTCAATTGGACCGACGGGAGGCCCGGTACCGGGCTCACCCCCGAGGAGCGGGCGATCGAGCAGCACCTCGAGCTGCTGGACCGCGTGATCGGTCTCGAGCAGCAGGTCGGCGAGCTGCAGTCGGCGAACCTCCTGAGTCCGTCCGAGACCGTCGCCGCCGAGCGCAACCTCGCGGCGATGCGGTCGTCGATGACCTGGCGCGCCGGCCGACTCGTCACGCTGCCCGTGCGTGCGGCGAAGGTCGTCAAGCGGCGGCTCCTCGGATGAGCGCCGAGCAGGCCGCCGCTGCCGCCGGCCGGCACGATGTCTGGATCGACGCGGCCGGGCTCGCCGCCGGCGAGGGAAGACGCGCCGTCGACGCCGTCCTCGCGGCCGGCG
>NZ_SDPL01000156.1 GCF_004135055.1 Agromyces binzhouensis
GTCCTCGCGCACGGCGCCCACGGTGACGCGCACGAACTCGTGGCGGTCGGCGCGCTGCGCGCCGGCGACGGGCGATCCGTTCGCCGCCGCGAGGAACGGCGTCCCGCCCGCGACCCGGATCCCGGCGGCCGCGAGCTGCACGAGCGTCGAACGCTCCGAGAGCACGGGCATCCACAGGTTGATTCCGTCGGCGTGCATCACGGGGATGCCGCGCGACCGCAGCGCGTCCCCGAGTGCGCGCTGGCGCGTGTAGTAGGCCCGGCGCGCCTCGGCGACGGCGTCGATCGCCGCGCCGTCGGTCAGCAGGTCGAGCAGGATCGACTGGAGCATCCGGCTCGTCCACCCCGGGCCGAGCATGCGGCGCGCCATGATCCGGCCGATGAGGTCGCGCGGGCCGCCGACCGCGGCGATGCGCAGGTCGGGGCCGTGCGACTTCGAGAAGCTGCGCACGTGCACGACGCGATCGGGCAGGTGCGTGCCGAGCGTGACGTCGCCCTCGGTCGAGATGAGTCCCGAGTGGTCGTCCTCGACGACGACGAGGTCGAGGCCATGCTCGTCGACGGCCGAGCGGATGACTCCCGCGAGCGCCGCGGCACGGGCCGGCGTCATCGACGCGCCCGTCGGGTTCTGGGCTCGCGGTTGCAGCAGGATGGCCGCGGGCCGTCGGCGCAGCGCGACGGCGAGCCCCTCCGGAGACATCCCCTGCTCGTCGATCGCGACCGGCACGGCCTCGGCGCCGAGCAGGTCGAGGAGGTCGAGGAACGGCGGGAAGCCGGGGTGCTCGACGACGACCCGGTCGCCGAATCGCACGACCTGCTCGAGCGTGCGCGAGATGGCGTCGAGCGCACCGTCGACGACCACGATCGACTCCGCCTCGCCGGGCCAGGAGCGGCGCAGGACCGCCGCGAGCGCGGGGATGACGGGTTCGGCCTGGTAGCTCCCGACATCCGCCCGCGCGGACACCCGCGAGAGCGCGGGGCCGAGGGCCGGCAGGAGCAGGGGGTCGGGCGTGCCCCGCGAGAGGTCGAGCCGCACGGGGTCGTCGGGCGGGGCCATGCCGCGCATGCGCATCGCGGGGCCGGCAGAGGCGTCCCGTCGCACGAAGCTGCCCGCTCGACCGCGCGACTCGATGAGCCCGGCGCGAGCGAGCGCCTGCCACGCCTGGCTGATGGTGGCCGGGCTCACGCCGAGCGAGGAGGCGAGTTCGCGCACCGTGGGCAGGCGGACGCCCGCCTCGAGTTCCCCGTTGTTCACGAGCCGTGCGAGGTCGGCGGCGATGCCGCGCGGCGTCGTGTCGGCGAAGGGCGCGAGGGAGGTCAATTCGGAGACATCCACTCGAATACCTGATCGCACCATTGCCTCCTCACGAAGCAAGGGACAGGATGTTTAACCACCACGTCACAGAGTGAAACAAAAGGGAAATGTTCACGCCGAAGAATAACAGAACGGGTCGCAACCCCGATCTGGCACCCGCCGCCGGTCCCCACCCGGCGTCGATTCTCGGCACCACTGCTCGGCGTCACCGCGCGCACGGCAGGCACTGAGCTCCACGCCTGCACCGCTGGCGGCAACGACGCCGACCGACTCAGGAGGCACCATGACGATCGTTCGAGCGGCCATCACCCAGACCACGTGGACGGGTGACAAGGAGTCGATGCTCGACAAGCACGAGCAGTTCGCGCGCCAGGCGAAGGAGCAGGGCGCCCAGGTGATCTGCTTCCAGGAGCTCTTCTACGGGCCCTACTTCGGCATCACGGAGGACGTGAAGTACTACGACTACGCCGAGCCCGCCGACGGCCCGATCGTGCAGCGCTTCGCCGCACTCGCGAAGGAGCTCGAGATGGTCATGGTGCTGCCCATCTACGAGGAGGAGCAGCCCGGCGTGTACTACAACACCGCGGTCGTCGTCGACGCCGACGGCACGATCCTCGGCTCGTACCGCAAGCACCACATCCCGAACCTCGACAAGTTCTGGGAGAAGTTCTACTTCCGGCCCGGCAACCTCGGCTACCCCGTCTTCCAGACCGCGGTCGGCCCCATCGGCGTCTACATCTGCTACGACCGGCACTTCCCCGAGGGATGGCGCGAGCTCGGCCTGAACGGCGCGCAGATCGTGTTCAACCCGAACGCGACCAAGCCCGGCCTCTCGAACCGGCTCTGGGAGATCGAGCAGCCCGCCGCGGCCGCCGCGAACGGCTACTTCATCGGCGCCGCGAACCGCGTCGGCCTCGAGGACAACGAGTACGGCGACCTCGCCGTGAACTTCTACGGCAAGAGCCAGTTCGTCGACCCGCAGGGCAACATCGTCGGCGAATACGGATCGGAGACCGACGAGGAGGTCGTGGTCCGCGACCTCGACATGGACATGATCCGCCAGGTCCGCAACGCGTGGCAGTTCTACCGCGACCGCCGGCCCGAGTCGTACACGTCCATCCCGAAGCCGTAGCCGACGAGACGCGAAGGAGCGAAGCGCATGGCCACCACCCTCATCTCCGGCGGCACCGTCGTCAGCGCCACCGGCCGTTCCGCGGCCGACGTGCTCGTCGACGGCGAGAAGATCGTCGCCGTCCTGCAGCCCGGCAGCGAGCTGTTCGGCACGGACGTCGCGGCATCCGTCGACCGCGTCGTCGACGCCACCGGCAAGTACGTCATCCCCGGCGGCATCGACGCCCACACCCACATGCAGCTGCCGTTCGGCGGCACGGAGGCGTCCGACACGTTCGAGTCGGGCACCATCGCCGCCGCGCACGGCGGCACGACCTCGATCATCGACTTCGCCGTGCAGACCTACGGCCAGCGGCTCGAAGACGGGCTGGCCGCCTGGCACGAGAAGGCCGGCGGCAACTGCGCGATCGACTACGGGTTCCACCAGATCGTCGGCGACGTCAACGAGGCGTCGCTCGAGGCGATGAAGAAGCTGCCCGACGAGGGCGTCACGAGCTTCAAGATGTTCATGGCCTACCCGGGCGTCTTCTACTCGGACGACGCGCAGATCCTGAAGGCCATGCAGGTCTCGCGCGACACCGGCATGCTCACGATGATGCACGCCGAGAACGGCCCCGCCATCGACGTGCTCGCCCAGCAGCTGGTGGACCAGGGCAAGACCGACCCGTACTACCACGGCATCGCCCGGGCCTGGGAGATGGAGGAGGAGGCGACGCACCGCGCGATCATGCTCGCGAAGCTCACGGGCGCGCCCCTCTACGTCGTGCACGTGTCGGCGAAGCAGGCCGTCGAGCAGCTCGCCTGGGCGCGCGACAAGGGCCAGAACGTCTACGGCGAGACGTGCCCGCAGTACCTGTACCTCTCGCTCGAAGACCAGCTCGGTGCGCGGAGCGACCAGTGGGGCGCCTTCGAGGGCGCGAAGTGGGTCTGCTCGACGCCGCTCCGCTCGCGCGCCGAGGGCCACCAGGACTCGATGTGGCAGGCCCTCCGCACGAACGACCTGCAGATGGTCTCGACCGACCACTGCCCGTTCTGCATGAAGGACCAGAAGGAGCTCGGCCTCGGCGACTTCCGGAAGATCCCGAACGGCATCGGCTCGATCGAGCACCGGATGGACCTCATGTACCAGGGCGTCGTGACCGGCGAGATCACGCTCGAGCGCTGGGTCGAGCTCACGAGCACGACCCCGGCCCGCATGTTCGGCCTGTACGGCACGAAGGGCGTCATCCAGCCCGGCGCCGACGCCGACATCGTGGTCTACGACCCGAACGGCCACACCTCGATCGGCCTCGAGAAGACCCACCACATGAACATGGACTACTCGGCGTGGGAGGGGTACGAGATCGACGGCAAGGTCGACACGGTCATCAGCCGGGGCAAGGTCGTCGTCGAGGACGACGCCTACGTCGGCGCCAAGGGCGACGGGCGCTACCTCAAGCGCGGCCTGAGCCAATACCTCATCTGATCGGGAGAGGAACCCCGCCATGGACTTCGGAGTCGTCCTGCAGACCAACCCGCCCGCCTCGCGGGCGGTCCACCTCGCCAAGCTCGCGGAGCAGTTCGGGTTCAGCCACGTCTGGACCTTCGACTCGCACCTGCTGTGGGAGGAGCCGTACGTCATCCACTCGCAGATCCTCGCCGAGACGCGGCGCGTGACCGTCGGCCCGTTCGTGACCAACCCGGCCACGCGCGACTGGACCGTCACCGCGTCGACGTTCGCGACGCTCAACGAGATGTACGGCAACCGCACCGTCTGCGGCATCGGCCGCGGCGACTCGGCCGTGCGCGTCACCAACGGCAAGCCGGTGACGATGCGCGAGCTGCGCGAGTCGATCCACGTCATCCGCGAGCTCGCGAACTCGCGGGCCGTCGAGTACAAGGGCTCGACGCTGCGCTTCCCGTGGTCCACGGGTTCCGAGCTCGAGGTCTGGGTCGCCGCGTACGGCCCGATGGCACTGAAGCTCACCGGCGAGGTCGGCGACGGCTTCATCCTGCAACTCGCCGACGTCGACATCGCCGCGTGGATGATCAAGACCGTGCGGGACGCCGCGGAGGCCGTCGGGCGCGACCCGATGTCGATCAAGTTCTGCGTGGCCGCGCCGTTCTATATCGGCGAGGACCGCGCGCACATGCTCGACCAGTCGCGCTGGTTCGGCGGCATGGTCGGCAACCACGTGGCCGACATCGTGGCCAAGTACGGCGAGCACGGCAGCGTGCCCGACGCGCTCACCGACTACATCCGCGGTCGCCAGGGCTACGACTACAACACCCACGGCAAGGCCGACAACGACCACGTCGACTTCGTGCCCGACGAGATCGTCGAGCGCTTCTGCGTACTCGGCACCGCCGAGGAGCACATCGAGAAGCTGAAGCAGCTCGCAGAGCTCGGCGTCGACCAGTTCGCCGGCTACCTCCAGCACGACAACAAGGAGGAGACGATGCGGGTGTACGGCGAGACCGTGATCCCCGCCATGACCGAGCACCTCACGGCGAAGGCATGACGGCGACCGCGACCACCCCCCGGGCCAGGCGGGCGCACCGTTGGCGCGCCGTCGTCTGGGGCGTCGTCGGGGTCATCGCGCTCGCCGCGCTGTGGGAGCTGTACAAGCTCGTCGGCCCCGCCGACGGCTGGCTGGTCGGTGCGCAGGAGGGCGTGACGGGCAGCGGCATCCGCCTGCTGCCGCGCACGAGCGACCTGGCGATGCCGCACATCTGGGAGATGTTCGCGCGCATCGTCGAGCCCGTGACCCGGGCGTCGGGCGCGCTGCCGCTCGGCGTGGTCGTCCTGCTCGCGGCGCTCACGAGCCTCGGCGTCGCGGCGCTCGGCTGGCTCGTGGGCGTCGTCGTCGGCTTCGCGCTCGCGCTGCTCATGCTCGGCTTCCGCATCGCGGAGCGCGCGGTGCTCCCCTTCGTCATCCTCAGCCAGACCGTTCCGCTCATCGCGCTCGCGCCCCTGATCCGCAACTGGGGCTCGCGCCTCGAGTTCGGCGCGTTCTCGTGGGAGAGCTGGATGTCGGTCGTGATCATCGCGAGCTACCTCGCGTTCTTCCCGGTCGCCGTCGGCGCCCTGCGGGGCCTGCAGTCGCCGGATGCCGCGCACCTCGACCTCATGCGCAGCTATGCGGCGGGGTGGTGGACCACGCTGTTCCGGCTCCGCCTGCCCGCGAGCGTCCCGTTCCTCATCCCGGCGCTGCGGCTCGCCGCCGCCAACGCCGTCGTCGGCACCGTCGTCGCCGAGATCTCGGTCGGGTTCACGGGCGGCATCGGCCGGCTCATCCTCGAGACCGCGGTCGCCGCGTCGAGCGACCCGGCGAAGCCCTGGGCCCCGATCCTCGGCGCGGTGCTGCTCGGCCTCGTCGCAGCAGGTTTCGTCGCCCTCCTCGCCGCCTTCCTCAGCCCGTTCCGCCGACAGGAGACCGTCGCATGAGCACCCCGAACCCGAGCACGCCCGCCCCCGAGCCCTCGGCCTCCGGCGGCGCGACGACGGCCACCGCCGACGCGACCGAGGCCGTCGTCGCCCGGGGCGTCGAGCGCGTCTTCACGGGCGCCAAGGGCGCCGAGGTGACCGCGCTCACGGGCATCGAGCTCACGGTGCACGACGGCGAGTTCGTGTCGCTCATCGGCCCGTCGGGCTGCGGCAAGTCGACCCTGCTCCGGCTCATCGCCGACCTCGACGAACCGACCGCGGGCGAGATCCGGGTCTTCGGCAAGACCTCCCGCCAGGCCCGCATCGACCAGTCGTACGGCATCGCGTTCCAGCAGGCCGGGCTCCTGCCGTGGCGAACCGTCGCGGCGAACATCGAGCTGCCGCTCCAACTGCACGGGGCGGATGCCTCGACCCGCCGCGCACGTGTCGCCGAGCTGCTCGAACTCGTGGGCCTCGCCGACTTCGCCAAGCACTACCCCGACCAGCTCTCGGGCGGCATGCAGCAGCGCGTCGCGATCGCCCGATCGCTCGCCGAACAGCCCCGGCTGCTCCTCATGGACGAGCCGTTCGGCGCGCTCGACGAGATGACCCGCGAGCGCATGCAGACCGAGCTCCTGAAGATCCGCGCCGAGACCGGCGCCGCGGTCGTGTTCGTGACGCACTCGATCCCCGAGGCGGTCTACCTCTCCGACCGCGTCGTCGTGATGTCGCCCCGCCCCGGCCGCATCACCGATGAGATCGACGTGCGCCTCGGCGGCGCGGCGGAGCGCGGGGAGGACCTCCGCGAGGACGCCGCGTTCTTCGCCGGCGTCACCGCCGTGCGCGAGGCGCTGCACGGGCCGACGACGGCGCCCG
>NZ_SDPL01000157.1 GCF_004135055.1 Agromyces binzhouensis
CGACCGGGAGCCCGACGCCGGCGATGATCTCGGCGGCCTTCGCGACGCCGTGCCGCGAACGGATGGCGACGCCGGCCGCCTCGGCGCGGGCGCGGAGCTCGTCGTCGGCGAGGATCCCCGTGACGGCCGCGCGGAGTTCGTCGGGCGTGAAGCCGTAGGTGTCGAGGCGGCGGCCGTAGCCCTGCTCGTCGACGCGCTGCGCGTTGTCGTACTGGTCCCAGAACAGCGGGAGCAGGATCATCGGCTTGCCGAAGTGCATGGCCTCGGTCGTGGTGTTGTTGCCGCCGTGCGTGATGACGAGGTCGGCGAGGGGCAGGAGCTTGGTCTGCGGGAGGAACTCCGCGCCCCACATGTTCTCGGCGAGCTCGAACTCGTCGTGCAGCGGTCCCTTCGAGACGATCACGTTGATCGGCAGCTCGGCGAGCGCGGCGATGACGCGCTTCATGAGGTCGACGTCGGCCGAGCCGAGCGAGCCGAGGCTGAAGTAGGCGAGCGGGCGGCTGCCGTCGGTGAACGATGCGGGCAGGTCGGCGGGCGCCTGCTCGGTCTCGCGGACCGAGGAGTCGAGGCGGTGCCAGGTCTCGTCGAGCGGGCGCTCGTCGGTGTAGTCGAGTTCCTCGGGGAAGACGTAGAGGTTCGCGTCGCCCGGGTGGATGAACTCGAGGTCGGGCAGCGGCGGGGCGCCCTGCTCCTGCACCCAGGCGTCGAACGACTCCCAGAGCGGGCGGTGGGTGCGCTCGTACTCGGCGCGGAACGCGGCCCAGCCCTCGCGGTCGCGCTTGCCGAGGCCCGAGAACACCGGCGCGATGTCGTCGCCCGGAACCTCGAGCGGGTTGCAGCTGACGATGCGCACGAAGGGGACTCCCGCCGTCACGAGGGCGGGGAACGTCAGCACGTTGTCCTCGATGATCACGTCGGGCCGCACGCGATCGATGATCGCCTTCAGCTGGGGCTCGCAGAACTTGGCGCCGTTGACGAGCTCCTCCCAGATGGGGAGCGTCACGGTCTCGAGCTGCTCGGCGGTCGTCTTCCGGAACTCCGGCGCGACCTCCTTGATGTAGTCCTTCCAGAACTGCCCGGCGTCCTGCTCGATCTCCTCGCCGTCGGCGGGTTCCTCGACCGGGGCGAGGTCCACCAGGTCCTCCTCGAAGCCGAGGGCCGTGAGCTTGCCCTGCCACGATCGCTCGGCCGCGAAGACCACCCGGTGCCCCTGCTTCAGCAATTCGTTGGCGATGCCGATGCAGTTGTTGGTCGGGCCGTAGGCGCTCTCGGGCATGAAGAGGAAGGTGCGGCGAGCGTCGGACATTGCGACTCCGTTCATCGATTCTTTGCAGCAGGTTATAGAGAATTCAGCACTCTGGAAACCCTGTATTTCGAGGAGATTCCGGGCTAACATTGCGTGGCAGTGCAGACAATCTGTCCGCTCGGGAGGGAACACCATGGCGAGGCCCAAGCGGCAGGAGGAACGTCGGAGCCAGCTGGTGGCCGCGGCGCAGCGCGCGATCGCGCTGCACGGGCCCGACGGCGCGCGCCTCAACCGCGTGGCGGAGGAGGCCGGGCTCACCTCCGGCGCGGTGCTGTACTACTACCCCGACATCGACGAGCTCATGTTCGAGGCGAACCGAGCCGGCATGGAGCGCTTCTACGAGGGGCGCGTCCGGATGCTCGAGGGCCTCCCCGACGACCCGGTCGCGCGCCTGGTCGCCCTCATCGACTCGGGCCTGCCGAGCGGCTCCGACGACACCGAGGTGCGCCTGCTCTGCGAGCTCGGCGGGTCGGCGGGCCGCAACCCGCTCATGGCGTCGCTGCTCACCACGCTCTACGACCGGCAGGTCGGCATGTACCAGGTCGTGCTCGAGCAGGGCGCCGCGCGCGGGCTGTTCGCGCTCGCGCAGCCGACGCTCGTGATCGCGCGCAACCTCGTCGCGCTCGAGGACGCCTACGGCTACCGCATCGTCGCCAAGCACCCGACGCTCGACCGCGCCGCGGCGGCCGAGCTGCTGCGCGAGTACGCGCGACTGGCGACGGGTCACGCGCTGACGTCCTGAGACCGGTTCGAGGCGGATGCCTCGGGCGCGCCGGCCGTCCCGTCCGCGTCGCGCACGTCCGCGGCATCCGTCACCGTGATGGCGGTGGTCGGGACGGTGGTGCCGAACGACGGCGGCTGGGACGGGTCGCGCGGCACCGCCGTCGCCCGCCCGAACGTCACGCCGACATCGGCGCCGCGCGCCAGGCGAGTCGCGCCGTGCACGCTCGCCAGCAGCGGCGCCGGCAGTCCCGGGACCTCGACCGAGATCGTCGACGCGCCGCCGAGGAAGTACGTGTCGACGACCGTGCCGCGCAGTCCTCCGGACACCTCGGTGCCGACCGTGACGTCCTCCGGTCGAACGACGGCAGTCGCGGGCGAACCTGCGGCGAGGGGGTGCGACGCCGGCACGAGCCCCATGCCGGGCACGGCCACGCCGTCGGCGGTCGCGTCGCCGTCGAGCAGGTTCGCCGTGCCGATGAACGCCGCGACGAAACGGGAGACGGGCTCGGCGTAGAGCTCCTGCGGGGTCGCGAGCTGCTCGAGGCGACCCTCGTTGAGCACCGCGATCCGGTCGGCCATCGACATGGCCTCCTCCTGGTCGTGCGTGACGACGACGAAGGTGAGGCCGACCTCGTGCTGCAGTCGCTTGAGCTCGAGCTGCATCGACGCGCGCACCTGGCGGTCGAGCGCCGACAGCGGCTCGTCGAGGAGCAGGAGCTTCGGCCGCTTCACGATCGCGCGCGCGAGCGCGACGCGCTGCCGCTGTCCGCCCGAGAGCTGCGACGGCCGGCGCCTGGAGAGGTGCCCGAGCCGGACGACCTCCATGACCTCGCCCACGCGCGTGCGGATCTCGGCCCGACCGACGCCCTCGGCCTCGAGCCCGTAGGCGATGTTCTTCTCGACCGACAGGTGCGGGAAGAGCGCGTAGCTCTGGAACATCATGTTCACCGGCCGCCGGTGCGCCGGCAGCGGCAGCAGGTCGATCCCGTCGACCGTGATCCGCCCTGAGGCCGGCGTCTCGAAGCCCGCGATCGAGCGCAGCAGGGTGGTCTTGCCGCACCCCGACGGGCCGAGCAGCGCGAAGAACTCGTTGTCGGCGATGTCGAGCGAGATGTCGTGCAGGGCGACCGTGTCGCCGTACACGGCGCGGACGCCGTCGACACGGAGCAGGGGTTCGGCGGTCATCGGGAGGTTCCTGTCAGTCGGGTGAGGCGCTGCGCCGAGATCACCGCGACGATGCTCACGAGCAGCAGGAGGGTGGCGAGGGCGTTCACCTCGGGCGTGACGCCGAAGCGCACCATGGAGTAGATGACGATCGGGAGCGTCGGCTGCGTCGGCGCGGTCGTGAAGAACGCGATCACGAACTCGTCGAGCGAGAGGGTGAAGGCCAGCAGTGCGCCCGCGACGATGCCCGGGGCGAGCTGCGGGAGCGTGATCCGCACGAACGTCTTCGCGGGACCCATGCCGAGGTCGCGCGACGCCTCCTCGAGGCTGGGGTCGAGGTTCGCCATCCGGGCCAGCACGATCGCGGTCACGAAGGCGGTCGCGAACACGCCGTGCGCGAGGATCACCGAGTGCAGCCCGAGCGTGAAGCTCAGCAGCGAGAAGAACGTCAGCAGCCCGATGCCGAGCAGCAGGTCGGGCAGGATCGCCGGCGCGATCGCGAACGCGCGGATGAGGCCGCCGCGCGTGTAGTGGTGGATGCCGTACGCGAGGAGCGTCCCGAGCACGGTCGCGATGAGCGTGGCGCCGGTCGCGACGATGAGCGTGTTCGCGAGGCCCTGCATCATCGCGCCGTCGGCGAACAGCTCGGGGTACCAGCGCAGCGAGAACCCGGTCCACACGAAGAGGTTCCGCGACTCGTTGAAGCTCATCACGACGACCACGAGGATCGGCAGGTAGAGGAAGACGTACCCGAGCCACAGGGGCACGAGGATGCCGCGGCGCCGGCCGCGACGCGCACGGGGCGTGCCCGGCGCGGGCGCGGCATCCGTCGCCTCGGCCCCGTCGACTCGGTCGGTCGCGGGAGCGGTCGCCTCAGCCACGGCGCGGTCCTTCCGTGATGCGGCGCGAGACCGCCGCCTGGATCACGATCACGACGACGAGCAGCATCGTGAGCACGAGCGCGAGCGTCGCGCCGAACGGCCAGTCGCGGGCCTCGTAGAACTGGTCGCGCACGAGGTTGCCGACCATGACCGTCTTGCCGCCGCCGATGAGCTCCGGGATCACGAAGTTCGACATCGCCGGGACGAAGACGAAGATGCACCCCGTGAGCGCACCTGGCAGCGACAGCGGCAGCGTGACCGTGCGGAACGCGCGCCACGGCGAGGCGCCGAGGTTCGTCGCCGCCTCGCGGAGCGAGGGGTCGAGCTGCTGCAGCGACGCGTAGAGCGGGAGCACCATGAGCGGCAGGTACATGTAGAGGAGCCCCACGACGATGGCCTGCGGCGTGTAGAGCATCGAGATCGGCTCATCGGTGAGCCCGAGCGCCTGCAGCCACTGGTTCACGAACCCGGCGTTGTTGAGCAGCAGGATCCAGGCGTACGTGCGGATCAGGAAGTTGGTCCAGAACGGCAGCACGACGGCGACGAGGGCCACGGTCCGCCACTTGGGCGAGAGCCCGGCGATCGCGTACGCCATCGGGTAGCCGAGGAGCAGCGCGAGCAGGGTCACGACGAGCGCGAGCCCGATCGACTGCAGGATGACGCCGACGTAGAGCGGTTCGGCGAGCTTCGCCCAGTTGTCGAGGGTGAACTCGAACACCAGGCCGCCGAACCGGCCGCGCTTGAAGAACGTGTAGAACGCGAGCAGCCCGACCGGGATCGCCATGAAGACGATCAGGAAGAGCATGCCGGGCGCGAGGAACGGCGCGGCGGCGAGCCCCCGCCGCACGCGCTGCGCGCGCACGGCGGGGGTCGCCTGCGGGGTCGTGGTGGTCACGGCGCTCCGGGTCAGTTGGTCGCGAGGACTTCCGCGTTCAGGTCGACGTACTTCAGCGAGTCCTCGCCGAGGTCGACGATCACCTCCTGCTCGAAGAGCTCGTCGACCGTGATGCCGAGCGTCGGGTACGCCTCGATCAGCGTCGGGTCGAGGGCTTCCATGGCGACCTGGTTCGGCACCTTGTAGAGGATGTTCTCGACGACCCACGTCTGCACCTCGGGGTCGAGGATGTAGTTGATGAAGGCCATCGCGGCCTCCTTGTTCTCGGAGCTCTTCAGCACGGTCATGGTGTCGACCCAGAGGTCGGCGCCCTCGTCGGGCACGACGAACTCGATGTCGGGGTTCTCGGCGATGCCGTAGTTGCACCAGCCGTCCCACGCCTCGACCATGGCGGCCTCGCCCGAGACGAGCTTCGAGTAGAAGGTCGTGTCGTCGTAGGCGAGGAGGGTCGACTTGGTCTCGAGCAGCTGCGCCTTGGCGTCGTCGAGCTCGGCGTCGTCAGTCGTGTTCACCGAGTACCCGGCCGCCTTCAGCGCGGGCAGTGCGAGCCAGCGGTCGGTCGAGAGCATCGTGGTCTTGCCGACGAGCTCGTCGACCGGGTTGAGCAGGTCGTTCCACGACGTCGGGTCGAAGCCCGTGAGGTCGGGCCGGTAGCAGAGGCCCGTGGTGCCCCACGCGTACGGCTCGGAGTAGACGTTGCCCGGGTCGTAGGCGAGCTCCATGGCCTCGGGGTAGAGGTTCGACTCGTTCGGGACGAGCTCCTTGTCGAGCTCCTGGAGCAGCCCCTGCTCGGCGAGCGCCTGCGCGTACTGGCCCGACACGAACGCGACGTCGATGCCGGGGTCGGAGCTCGCGGTGAGCTTGGCGACGACGTCCTCGTTCGTGGCGTGGTTCACGATCGTGGTCTTCACGCCCGTGGCCTCCTCGAACTGCTCGGCGAGGTCCTCGGGGTAGTAGTCGGCCCAGATCGAGACGGTGAGCGTCTGCTCCGAGATGTCGGCGGTGCGGTCGATGTCGGATCCGTCGCCGCTGTCGCCGCCGGCGCAGGACGTGAGGGCGAGCACGAATGCAGCGGTTCCGGCCGCTGCGATGGAGACGCGACGCATGGTGGGCATGAGGTACCTCCTGGGGACGTCGGAAAGGTTGAGGAATTGTTGCACCGGGCATCAAGAAACCGCAATGGTTTTCCGGACGCTCTAGAGCGTGTTTTGCACAGTTGTTACAATCCGGATTCAATGAACTCGTTGCTCAGCGGCGAGCGGCCCGAGATCGCCGGCCGCGCGCTGTCCGTCGCGCCCGACGACACCGTGGCCTTCGACGACGCCCGCCCCGCGGCCGGCGACGGCATCGCGCGCGCGCTGGCTCGCCTCGTCGATCCGAGCGTGCCGACGGATGCCCCGGAGCGGGCGATCGCGGTCGACCAGACCAACACGTCGGTGATCGTCGACGAGCGCCTCGTCGTCAAGGTCGTGGGCCGCTGGGCCGCGGCCGACCGGGCGGCGCACCTGCTCGAACGCCTCGCCGGGGCGGGATCGACGGACGTCGCCGGGTATGCGGGCCGGGTGGACTGGCGGCATCCGTCGCTCGGCACCTCGGCGCTCGCGATCGTCACCGAGTACCTCCCGGGCGCGCAGGACGGCTGGGACTGGGCGGTCGACGACGTGGAGGCGCTGCTCGCCGGCACCGGCCCCGAGCCCGTGTTCCCCGCGGTGCTCGGCGCGACGGTCGCGCGACTGCACGACGCGCTCGGCGCG
>NZ_SDPL01000158.1 GCF_004135055.1 Agromyces binzhouensis
GCCGTGGCGTCGTCGGACTCCGCGGGGACGACCCGGGTCGCCGGGAGCACGCGCGTGTCGTCCTCGGTCGCCGGGGGGCGGGTGAGGGCGACGGTCGCGTCATCGCCGCGGGTCGGTGCGTCGTCGTCGACCCCGAGCGACTCCGTGGCGAGCGCCACGTCGAGCGCGGTCGGCCGCTCGGCGGGATCCCGCGCCGTCATCGCGGCCAGGAGGTCGCGCCAGTCCGCCGGGAGGTCGTTCGGGATGGCCGGGTCGCGAACGAGGCGTGCGCTCGCCGACTCCAGCGCCGGTCCGGGGAACGGCTGGGCACCGGTGAGCGACTCGAGCATGAGGAGCCCGAGGGCGTACACGTCGGCACTGCTGCCGACCGGCTCGCCTCGGACCTGCTCCGGACTGAGGTACCCGGGCGTGCCGATGATGCGTCCCGTCGCGGTCAGCCGCGACTCGTCGAGCAGCCGCGCGATGCCGAAGTCCGCGAGCTTCGCGTTCCAGCGCCGGGTCGGCAGGTGCGCGGAGGAGAGCAGCACGTTCGCGGGCTTCACGTCGCGATGCACGATCCCCCGGGAGTGGATCACGTGGAGCCCCTCGGCGAGGTCGGCGAGCATCCGTGCCGCGTCGCGCCGGGAGACCGGGCCGCGCTCGAGCACCTTGCGGAGGTCCTCGCCCTCGACGAGCTCCATGACGAGGAACTCGCGCCGGCTCGCCGGGTCCTTCGCCGCGTCGTAGAGCGTGACGAGGGCGGGGTGGGTGAGGCTCGCGAGGAGGGCCGTCTCGGAACGGCGGCGGTCGGCGTCGTCGATGCCCTCGGTCGAGGCCGTGAAGACCTTGACGGCGACGCGCCGGCCGAGTGCGAGGTCGTCGGCCCGATACACGGCGGCCATGCCGCCGCGCCCGATGAGGCCGTCGACGCGGTACCGGTCGGCGAGCGTCGAGCCGAGGACCGGGTCGGTCGCCGAGTTCGCGACCTGTTCCGTGGGGGAGTCCATCTGACGAAGGGTAACCCCTCGCGCTGGATGTCCGTCCGGGGTTGCGGACCGGCGGACGAGTCGTTCAGCCGAAGATCATCGGCAGGTCGTCGTCGTCGCCCGACTGCTCGCGAGCGAGCTCCACGAGCACGGGCACGTGGTCGCTCGGCGCGTCGCCCTTGCGCTCGTTGCGGTGGATCGAGGCATCCGTCACCCGGTCGGCGAACGCCGTCGAGCCGAGCACGAAGTCGATCCGCAGGCCCTCGTTGCGGGGGAAGCGGAGCTGCTTGTAGTCCCAGTACGTGTAGCCCGTCGGGACGATGGGCCGGACGACGTCGGTCATCCCCGCGTCCTCGAGCGCGCGGAACGCCGCCCGCTCCGGCGGCGAGACGTGCGTGGTGACGCCCTCGATGACGGTCGGGTCGCCGTTGTCCTCGTCGAGCGGGGCGATGTTGAAGTCGCCCATGAGCGCGAACGGGCGATCGGGGTGCGCCGACGTCTCGGCGCGAGCCAGGTCGGTGAGCGCCGCGAGCCAGTCGAGCTTGTACGTGTAGTGCGGGTCGCCGAGCGAGCGGCCGTTCGGCACGTACAGGCTCCACAGCCGGATGCCGTCGACGGTCGCGCCGATCGCGCGCGCCTCCTTCGGCAGGTCGGGGCCCTCGTGGCCCTTGAGGAAGCCGGGCATGCCGGGGAACTCGGTCTCGACGTCGGCGATCGGCAGGCGGCTCGCGATCGCGACGCCGTTCCACTGGTTCAGGCCGTGGAGGGCCAGGTCGTAGCCGGCCTGTTCGAACGCCTCGTGCGGGAACTGCTCGGGCTTGCACTTGATCTCCTGCATCGCGAGCACGTCGACGTCCTCGCGCACCATCCAGTCGACGACGCGGCCGTATCGGGTGCGGATCGAGTTGACGTTCCAGGTGGCGATGCGCATGGATTCCAGCCTAGGGTCGTCCGCCGACCCTCGCCGCCGACGCGGGCGCAGCCTAGCGCCGGCGCGGCTCGCGCGAGCCGATGCGCGGTACGACCGTCCAGAACGCCAGCAGGAGCACCAGGGCCACGCCGCCCGCGATGTACCCGGCCTGGCGGTTCACGGTCACGTCGAAGATCAGCATCGCGACCCCGGCCGCCACGAGCGACACGACGACGAGCAGGATGAGCAGCAGCGTGTTCGCGATGCGGACGACCCGGTCCTTCTGCTTCTTGCCGCTGAGCTGCCGGTGCAGGATCACGGGAGCGAGCCCCAGCATCGTCGCCGTCGTCGCGAACACGACGAGCACGAGGTAGAGCGTCACCTCCTGCGCCTCGAGCGCGGCGAACTTCGGTTGGAACGCCACGGCCAGCAGGAAGCCCGTGATCAGCTGCGTTCCCGTCATGACGACGCGGAGCTCCTGGAGGATGTCGTTGAACTTCCGGTCCTGGCGCTCCGCCTCGGTCTCGTGCCGCTCCTCGGCGGCGGCCGTCCGGCCCGCTCCGTCCATCGCGTGGGATGACATGCCCGGATGCTACGCCGGTTGCACGCCCGACGCGGTGACGGCCGCGCCGAGCGCGAACGCGCCGACCATGAGCACCATCCCGACGAGCGGGATCCAGAAGGCGATGCGCTTGAGGACCAGCACGACGACCGTGGCGACGAGCGCGAGCACCGCGACGACGATCGGCAGGATCATGGCCAGGAGCATCCCCGTGCCGATGCGGTCGACGTCGCAGGTCGAGGACGCCCCGCACGAGTCGCCCGCGAACGCGAGGAAGAACGAGAAGAACAGCAGCATGAACGCCAGGCCTGCCATGAGCACGAGCAGCACGATGGAGAGCACCAGGTCCCACACGATCACGGGGCGCTTGGCGGGCGGGCTGACGACCTCCGACATGCGATCCTCCCCCGGCGCACCCCCGCGCACCCCATGCGAAGTCTGGCAGCGGGCCGGGCCCGCTGCCAAGGTGCGCCCGGCCTGCTGCCGGGATGCGCTCCGCCTGCTGCCAAGATGTGAGGAGGACCGAGCGGAGGGTGCGGGCGTGAGGTACAGCATCGAGGGCGTCGAGGGCCTGCCGGAGATCGGCGTCGGCGTCGACCTGGCGGCGCTCATCGTCGGCGCGATCGACGAGCCGCTCGCCGACGGCGACATCCTCGTCGTCACGTCGAAGATCGTGTCGAAGGCCGAGGGGCGGATCGTGCAGGCCCACGATCGCGAGCAGGCCATCACCGACGAGACCGTTCGCGTCGTCGCGACGCGCCAGACCGGGGAGTCCACGACCCGGATCGTCGAGAACCGGCTCGGCATCATCGGCGCCGCCGCGGGCGTCGACGCGTCCAACGCGCCGGAGGGCACCGTGCTGCTCCTGCCCGTCGACCCCGACGCGTCCGCGCGGGCGCTGGCCACCGGCATCCGCTCGCTCACCGGCGCCCGGGTCGGCGTGCTGCTCTCGGACACGCTCGGCAGGCCGTGGCGCGAGGGGCAGACCGACATCGCGATCGGCGCCGCGGGCGTGCACGTCTTCGACGACCTGCGGGGGCAGGCGGATGCCTCGGGCAAGCCGCTCGCGGTGACGATGCCCTGCGTGGCCGACGAGCTCGCCGGCGCGGCCGAACTCGTGAAGGGCAAGTCCGCCGGGGTGCCCGTGGCGGTCGTCCGCGGCCTCGGCCGCCTCGTCGGCGACCTCGACCTGCCAGGCGCGCGGTCGATCGTCCGGCCCGCGGACCGCGACATGTTCCGCCAGGGGGCCGAGGAGGCGTACGACGAGGGGTATCGCGCCGGCTTCGACGAGGCGCAGGCCGAGGGGCCGCTGCGCCCGGAGTGACGCTGGTGGCGCGTGCCCGTTCATCGCGCCCCGAGATTTCTGGATCCAAGATGCAGACTTCGTCGTGATCTTTCCGATACATTCGGGACCCATGACGGCAGGCGAAAGCAACGGAGCGGACGAGCTCATCGGGACCGAAGCGCCGCGCGATCCGGAATCCGCCCTCGCGAGGCTCGCCGGCCGCCACGCCGCCGGCTATCGGTCGGTGGGGGTCATGGCCTACGACATCATCCGCGAGGCCATCCTCGACGGGACGCTCCCTCCCGGGCACAAGCTGCGACAGGAGACGCTCGCCGAGCTGATCGGGGTCTCGAGGCTGCCCGTCCGGTCCGCGCTCATCCAACTCGAGTCCGACGGACTGGTCGAGTTCCATGATCGACGGGGTGCCGTAGTCAAGTCGCTTTCGTCCGAGCAGGCCCGTGAGGTCTACCAGCTCCGGATCCTGCTGGAGACCGAGGCGCTGCGCCACTCGATGGCCGACATGACCGACCAGCGACTGGCCCGCCTGCGCGAACTCGGGCGAACCGCTGACGCGAAGCAGGAGGGCGGGGACTTCGTCGACGCCAGGACCGCGTTCTACGCGGAGCTCTACGACGCAGCTCGGCTACCGATCCAGTGGGAGCTCATCGAGCAGCTCCGCCTCAAGGTCGGCAGGTACATGCTCGGATGGCGGCTGGTCGGAGACGACACGCACCATCACTCGCACGACGAACTGACCGACGCCGTCGCGGCCGGCGATGTCGAGCAGGCCGTGGCGCTGCTGCGCCATCACCTCGAGGGCGTGCGCGACGGAGTGCTCGACATGCTCGAGGCGGAGTCGCTCGCGAAGGCGGCGCCGACCCGGCGGCGATCGCGGAGCTGATGCGAGCGATCGCACGCCCTTCACGACTTGTGGTTGCATTCTGGATCCAGTATCCGAAATAATGGAGATGCGGGAGTGGACCCGCCGTTCGGGCCGACCGGCCCCGAATGACACCACTGCGACGACGCGTCAGGATGGAGGGGTGTCAGTGCACATCGGCTACGCCGCGATGCTCGAGCAGTTCCCTCCATCCGACGCGGTCGCGTACGCGGAACTGGCGGAGCGGCACGGGTTCTCCGGCGTCATGGCGACCGACCACTTCCAGCCCTGGTTGCCGCAGCAAGGTCAGTCCGCGCATGTCTGGAGCGTGCTGGGCGCGATCGGTGCACGCACCAGCGGCGACTTCGGCCCGGGGGTGACGACGCCGACCTTCCGCACGCACCCCGCGGTGGTCGCGCAGGCCAGTGCCACGCTCGCCTCGATGTACCCGGGTCGCCACTGGCTGGGGATCGGCTCGGGCGAGGCCCTCAACGAGCACGTGGTGGGTGAGTACTGGCCCGAGGCGCACGAGCGCATCGCACGCATGTTCGAGGCGGTCGAGGTCATCCGGAAGCTCTTCGCCGCGTCGATCGCCGGGCGCGAGGTCCGTCACCACGGCCCGCACTTCCGCATGGAGACGACGCGACTCTGGACCATGCCGCCGGTGGCACCCAAGGTGCTCGTCGCAACTGCAGGTCCGGTCACGGCCCGGCGAGCCGGCAAGATCGCAGACGGGCTCATCACGACCGGCGGGCCGTACGACCGACTCGCCGCGCTCATCGCCAGGTTCGCCGAGGGTGCGCGCGAGTCGGGCCGCGACGCGAGCACGATGCCCCGCGTCCTGCAACTGCACGTGTCGTGGGCCGAGACCGACGCCGAGGCGATGCGGAACGCCCTGACCGAGTGGCCGATCGGCGGCATGCGATTCTCCCGCAGCGACATCCGCTCGCCCTTCGAGTTCGAGCAGCTTGCCCGAACCGTGCGGCCCGAGGACTTCCAGGGGCGGATGCTCGTGTCCTCCGACCCCGACGCGCATCGCGCGCACCTCCAGCGCCACCTCGATCTCGGATTCGACCGGATCTACCTGCACAACGTCGGCCGCAACCAGGAGCAGTTCCTCGAGGTCTTCGGCCGCGAGGTCCTGCCGGGGCTGCGCGCATGAGGCCGGCAGCCCCGGCGCTCGCCGTACGCGTGCTCGAGGGCATCGGCGAGGTCCGCCCCGGAGACGACCTCGTGGAGGTCATCCTCGCGTCCGCCGGCGGGACGCTCGCCGAGGGGGACATCCTCGTCGTCACCTCGAAGGTGGTCTCGAAGGCCGAAGGACGGATCGTGCGTGCGGCCGACCGGGAGCAGGCCATCACCGACGAGACGGTGCGAGTCGTGGCGACCCGGGCGCACGAGGGCGGGGTCACGCGCATCGTCGAGAACCGCCTCGGCATCGTCGCCGCCGCGGCGGGCGTCGATGCCAGCAACACCGAGGACGGCACCGTGCTCCTGCTCCCGGCCGACCCCGACGCATCCGCCCGTTCGATCGCCGAGGGCCTGCGGTCGCGAACCGGTCACCGGGTCGGGGTGATCCTCAGCGACACCCTCGGCCGGCCGTGGCGCGAGGGACAGACCGACATCGCGATCGGCGCCGCCGGCGTGCACGTCTTCGACGACCTCAGGGGCACGACGGATGCCGCGGGCAAGCCCCTCTCGGTCACCATGCCGTGCGTCGCCGACGAGCTCGCCGCAGCCGGCGACCTCGTGAAGGGCAAGGCGAGGGGATGTCCCGTCGCCGTCGTCTCGGGACTCGCCCATCTCGTCGGACCGCTCGACCTGCCGGGCGCTCGGTCCATCGCGAGGCCCGCCGAACGCGACCTGTTCCGCCTGGGGACGGATGAGGCCATGGCGCAGGGCACGGTGGCCGGCCGCACCGCCGGGTACTCCGCAGGCCGCTCGATCGGCTTCGCCGAGGGGTTCGCCGCGGCGCTCGCCGCGACCGAGCGGGAGCGGGTGCACCGATGACCCGACGAGGCGAAGCGCCCGGCTGGACGGTCGTCGTGCCGGTCAAGTCGCTCACGGCCGCGAAGACGCGGCTCGCGCCGGAGCTCGGGCCCGCGGAGCGGGCG
>NZ_SDPL01000159.1 GCF_004135055.1 Agromyces binzhouensis
CCGGCCCCGGCGAGCCAGCCCGCCCCCGACGGGCAGCCCGGCCCGGGCGCGCCGGGGCCGAGACACGACGAGGGGCGGATGCCACGTGGCATCCGCCCCTCGCCGTCTCAGGAGGAACTGCGGGTCAGTGCCCGCCCGACCGACGCTTGTTGTAGACGTCGAACGCAACCGCGAGCAGCAGCACGAGGCCCTTCACGGCCTGCTGCCACTCGATGCCGATGCCCATGATCGACATGCCGTTGTTCAGGACACCGATGATCAGACCACCGATGATCGCGCCGCCGATCGTGCCGACGCCGCCCTGGACGGCCGCGCCGCCGATGAACGCCGCCGAGATCGCCTCGAGCTCGAAGCCGTCGCCGGCCTTCGGTCCCGCGAGGTTCAGGCGCGCCGTGAAGATGAGGCCGGCGAGCGCCGCCAGGAAGCCCATGTTCACGAACAGCCAGAAGTCGACCCGACGGGTCTTGATGCCCGACAGCTCGGCCGCGTGGCGGTTGCCGCCGATCGCGTAGATGTGACGGCCGAACACGGTGCGGTTCATCACGACGCTGTACACGAGCACCAGCACGCCGAGGATGATCAGCGTCACCGGGATGCCCTTGTACGACGCGAGCGCGTAGGCGAAGAACCCGATCGCCGCCGAGATCAGCACGAGCTTGGTGATGAACCACACCAACGGCTCGACGTCCTGGCCGTACTTCACGCGGCCGCGGCGGCTGCGCACCTGCTGCACGACGAGGATCACGATCGCGAGGGCGCCCACGCCGAGCGTCAGTGGATCGAGCTCGAATTCGCCGAACACGTTCGACAGGAAGCCGTTGCCGAGCGCGCGGTACTCGGTCGGGAACGAGCCGATGTTCGCGTTGCCGAGCACCACGAGCGCGAGGCCGCGGAAGATGAGCATGCCGGCCAGGGTCACGATGAACGCCGGGATTCCGACGTAGGCGATCCAGAAGCCCTGCCAGACGCCGACGAGCGCGCCGATGCCGAGCGAGAGGACCACGGCCAGCCACCACGGCAGGCCCCATTGGACCGCGAACACGCCGGAACAGGCGCCGACGAACGCGGCGACGGATCCGACCGAGAGGTCGATGTGACCGGCGATGATGACCATCACCATGCCGATCGCGAGGACGAGGATGTACCCGTTCTGCACGACCAGGTTGGAGATGTTCTGCGGCCTCAGCAGGATGCCGTCGGTGAGGAAGGCGAACAGCACGACCACGGCGACGAGGGCGATGAAGATGCCGTTGCGGCCGAGGTCGCTGAGCACGTGGCTCAGTCGCTCGGTGAACTTGTTGTCGACGGGGTTGATGTTGCTGCCCGCCGCGTGGGTCTCCTCGGTTGCGGGAGGGTTCGGATTCGACATGGTGTCTCCTGGGGGTGATCCGTCAGCCGCGGGCTAGCGGGGCTTTTCCATGGTCATGAGCTTGAGCATCGACTCGGGCGTGGCCTCCTCGACGGGGAGCTCGCCGGTGATGCGACCCTCCGAGAGGGCGTACACGCGATCGCAGATGCCGAGGAGTTCGGGCAGCTCCGACGAGATCACGATGATGCCCTTCCCGGCGGCGGCCAGTCGGTTGATGATCGTGTAGATCTCGTACTTCGCCCCGACGTCGATGCCGCGCGTGGGCTCGTCGAGGATCAGCACGTCGGGGTCGGAGTAGATCCACTTCGACAGGACGACCTTCTGCTGGTTGCCGCCCGAGAGCTTGCCGGTCTTCACCAGGACGCTCGGCGCCTTGATGTTCATCGACTTGCGGTACTCGTTGGCGACCGCGTACTCCTCGTTGTCGTGCACGAGGCCGTACTTCTCGAGCTTCTTCAGCGATGCCATCGAGATGTTCCGCTTGATGTCCTCGATGAGGTTCAGGCCGTAGGTCTTGCGGTCCTCGGTGGCGTAGGCGATGCCGTTCGAGATCGCCTCGGCGACCGTGCGGGTCTTGATCTCCTTGCCCCGCAGGAACACCTTGCCGGTGATGCGCGAGCCGTATGAGTGGCCGAAGAGGCTCATCGCGAACTCGGTGCGACCGGCGCCCATGAGGCCCGCGATGCCGACGATCTCGCCCGCGCGCACGTGCAGGTTGACCTTGTCGACGACGACCCGGTTCGAGTCCTGCGGATGGTGCGCGGTCCAGTCCTCGACGCGGAGCAGCTCCTCGCCGAGGTTCGGCGTGTGGTCGGGGTACCGGTGCTCGAGGTCGCGACCGACCATGTCCTTGATGATGCGGTCCTCGGTGACGTCCTGCTTGGCGATCGTCTCGATCGTCTTGCCGTCGCGGATGACCGTGACCGTGTCTGCGACCTTCTTGATCTCGTTCAGCTTGTGGCTGATGATGATCGACGTGATGCCCTGCCCCTTCAGGTGCAGGATCAGGTCGAGCAGGTGGTCGGAGTCCTCGTCGTTGAGCGCGGCGGTGGGCTCGTCGAGGATCAGGAGCTTGACGCGCTTCGAGAGGGCCTTCGCGATCTCGACGAGCTGCTGCTTGCCGACGCCGATCTCGCGGATCTTGGTCGTCGGGTTCTCCTTCAGGCCGACCCGTGCGAGCAGCTTCGACGCCTCGAAGTTCGTCTGGTTCCAGTCGATGAGGCCGCCGGTGCCCTTCTGCTCGTTGTTGAGGAAGATGTTCTCGGCGATCGAGAGGTACGGGCTGAGGGCGAGCTCCTGGTGGATGATCACGATGCCCTTGGCCTCGGAGTCGGTGAGGTCCCTGAACTCGACCTCCTCGCCCTCGAAGACGATGGCGCCGTCGTAGGTGCCGTGCGGGTAGACGCCCGACAGCACCTTCATCAGCGTCGACTTGCCTGCGCCGTTCTCGCCGCAGATCGCGTGGACCTCGCCGCGCTCCACGCCCAGGTTGACGTTCGCGAGCGCCTTGACGCCGGGGAACGTCTTCGTGATGCCGCGCATCTCGAGAATGTGGTTGGTCATCCCTTGCTCCTGCTCCATTGCCGGTGTGGGGCCGGCCGAGTGGCGGATGCCGCGGCCGGGACCTGAGGCGAGAGTACTCCCGTCGCAGGTCCCGACACGCGGTACGTCATCCGTTCGGGATCAGCGGCTGGTTCAGCCGTTGATCTCCTCTTCGGTCCAGTAGCCGGAGTCGACCAGGACCTCGGTGATGTTGTCGGCCACGACGATCTCCGACTCGAGGAGGTACGAGGGCACGACCTTCACGCCGTTGTCGTAGTCGCTCGTGTTGTTGACCTCGGGCTCCTCGCCGTTCAGCAGGGCGGTCGCCATGTCCACGGCCACGGCCGCGAGGTTGCGGGTGTCCTTGAAGATGGTCGAGTACTGCTCGCCGGCGATGATCGCCTTGACCGAGTCGAGCTCGGCGTCCTGGCCGGAGATGATCGGCCACTCGTCGCCGACCGAGTAGCCGGCGTCGGTGAGGGCCGAGATGATGCCGCGCGAGAGGCCGTCGTACGGCGAGAGCACGGCGTCGACGGTCGAGCCGTCGGAGTACGTCGAGACGAGGATGTCCTCCATGCGGCTCTGCGCGACCTCGCCGTCCCAGCGGAGGGTGGCGGCCTGCTCGAACTCGGTCTGGCCCGACTTCACGACGAGGGTGCCCTCGTCGATGTAGGGCTGGAGCGTGTCGATGGCGCCGTTCCAGAAGAACGTGGCGTTGTTGTCATCGGGCGAGCCGGCGAACAGCTCGATGTTGAACGGTCCCTCCGGCGCGTCGGCGGCCTCGGTGCCCTCGAGGTCGGTGAGGCCCAGGCCCGCGAGGAGCGAGGTGGCCTGCTGGACGCCCACGATGTAGTTGTCGAACGACGCGTAGTAGTCGACGTTCTCCGAGTCGCGGATGAGGCGGTCGTAGGCGATGACGGGGATCTCGGCGTCGGCGGCGTTCTGGAGCACCTCCGAGAGCGTGGTGCCGTCGATCGAGGCGACGATCAGGGCCTCGGCGCCCTTGGTGATCATGTTCTCGATCTGCGAGACCTGCGTGGGGATGTCGTCCTCGGCGTACTGGAGGTCGACCTGGAAGCCCTGCTCCTCGAGCTGCTCCTTGACGGCGTCGCCGTCCTGGATCCAGCGCTCCGAGCTCTTCGTGGGCATCGCGACGCCGATGAGGCCGCCGTCGCCTTCTCCGCCGCCGCCTCCGCCGCTGCCGCCCGAGCACGCGGCGAGCGCGAGCATCGAACCGGCCGCCAGGGTGGCGAGGAGCACCTTCTTCGTGGTGTTCACGGTGTGTCCTTTCACTGTGTGGTCATGGACGTCGTCGTCTTGGTGACGTTTCGGATCCGGCCTCGTCCATGACGACCGGCTCCCAGCGGCATCCGTCGTGACCTCGGATGCCGCAAGCTCTTCAGTTTCGTTTCGCCTTCGTCCGGCTCGGGCCGGCCGCCGCCGTCCCGACCGCGGCATCCCGACGTGCGTCGGAGGCCTGTCCGTAGACGTTCTGGTACCGGTCGTAGAGCCGGTCGATCGAGTCCTGCGGGATCGGGATCAGGGGGCCGGCCTCGCGCGCCAGGTGCACGGTCCGCGCGACGTCCTCGACCATGACGGCGGCCTTGACCGCGTCCTTGGCGTTGGCGCCGATCGTGAACGGCCCGTGGTTCTGCATGAGCACCGCACGCGACCGGTGACCGCGGAGCGTCTCGACGATGCCCCGTCCGATCGAGTCGTCGCCGATGATCGCGAACGGCCCGATCGGGATCGGCCCGCCGAACTCGTCGGCCATGGCGGTGATCACGCACGGGATCTCCTCGCCGCGCGCCGCCCACGCCACCGCATACGTGGAGTGGGTGTGCACCACTCCGCCGACCTCGGGCATGTTCCGGTAGACGTACGCGTGCGCCGCGGTGTCGCTCGACGGCGACCGATCAGCGCCCGGGGTGCCCGGGATGACGTTGCCGTCGAGGTCGCAGAGGATCATGTTCTCCGGCGCCAGGTCGTCGTAGCTCACACCCGACGGCTTGATCACGAACAGGTCGGCGCCGGGCACGCGACCCGACACGTTCCCGCCGGTCCACACCACCAGCCCGTACCGGGTCAGCTCACCATGCAGGCGAGCGACATCCGCACGCGTACGGGCGATCGCGACCTCGATCTGCGGTCCGAAGCTCGTCATGCGGCGACCGCCACTGCGGTCGGGGCGATGGCGATGACGGATGCCGCGTGGCGCGCGGCGCGCGTTCCGGCGGTGCCGATCTCCGCCCGCGTCCCGGTCGATCGTGCGCCGCGCCGGGGAGCGGCCGGGCTGGTGGGCCGGCCGGGGGCGGTCGTGTCGATCACGCGGGACTCCTTCGTCGTGTGCTGCGTCGCCCGGAGGGGCGATGTGGAACGTCCTGCGATGTGACGCTCCATGTGACCGTTCACATCGCGAGTCTCATGTTAGCCACATGTTTCGCGCGTCTGTCAACTGACGAACATCACGGAACGGTAACGCCGTTCTCCAGCGGGTCGACCGCAGCGGTCGGGCTCAGAACGCCGGGGCGCCCACCGAGTCCCGCACGATGAGCTCGGGCACGAGCGTGCCGCGGTACTCGGGCGCGGCGTCGTCGAGGTCGCCGAGCAGCAGCGCGACGCAGCGCCTGCCGAGCTCGGCGAAGTCCTGCCGCACGGTCGTGAGCGGCGGCCAGAAGTGCGCGGCCTCGGGGATGTCGTCGAACCCGATGATCGACACGTCGCGAGGGACCTCGAGTCCCGCATCGCGCACGGCGTGCATGACCCCGAGCGCCATCTGGTCGTTCGAGGCGAAGATCGCCGTGAAGTCCCGCACCGTGAGCAGCTCCCGCCCGGCGTAGAAGCCGAAGTCGGCCGTCCAGTCGCCGAGGATCGGCGCCGTCGTCGGCACGTCCTGCGCGCCCATCTCGTCGAGGAACCCGCGCATGCGCGCCTCGGCCTCGATCCAGTCCTGGGGGCCCGCGAGGTGGTAGATCGACCGGTGGCCGCGCTCGATCAGGTGCCGCGTGGCCAGGCGCGCGCCCGCGATCTGGTCGACCGACAGCGTGTGCTCCGGGTCGCGCCCCGTCGACTGGAGCGTCACGTAGGGGACGTCGATCGACAGCTGCGCGAGCGTGTCGAAGACGCGCATCTGGGGGGCGATCACGACGAGCCCCTCGATGCCCTGGGCGCGCAGGTGGGCGAGCCCGTCGGCGATCGACACCGCGTCGGAGGACTCGATGTTCGCGGTGCTCACCCAGTAGCCGGCGGCGCGGGCCGCGGACTCGATCGCGGCGATGCTGGAGGCCGGACCGTAGTGCGTGCTCGACGCCGAGAGGATGCCGAGGGTGCGCGAGCGGCTCGTGACGAGCGCGCGGGCGGCGCGGTTCGGCGTGTACTGCAGCTCGGCCATGACGTCGAGCACGCGCTGCTTGGTCTCGGGCCGGATGCTCGGGTGGTGGTTGAGCACGCGCGAGACGGTCTGGTGCGAGACGCCGGCGACGCGCGCGACATCCCGGATGCTGGGTGCGCGCCCCTTCGGCGGCTCCTGCGACGGCTCTGGCACGGTGACCTCGATCGGTTTCGGCATGTTCACGGTCACACATGCCGCGACACCATTATGCACATGCTCGCGCGGAATGTGACGGTCACAATGTGACCGTCACATGAACTCCGATCCCGCGCGGGCGCTCGCGACGGGGCGTATGCCGTTCGGCGCCGCTACTCCCCCGGCGACGGCGCCGACGCCGACTCGCCCGCCGGCGTCTCGGCGCCCTCGGCGCGCCGTCGCCACCCATC
>NZ_SDPL01000016.1 GCF_004135055.1 Agromyces binzhouensis
CCGATCTGAGCGGATGGAGCACGGGGGCGCGCCGCATGCCTGAGCAGGGTCCGCCGTCCGACTCCGCGACGCCGCGCGTCGCCCCCGACGTCTACGCCGTCGTCACCGACGCGCCGCTCGACCGCGCGGCCGTCGAGGCCTTCGTGCTCTCGCGGCGCGACGGCGCGCTCGTCACGTTCGAGGGCGTCATCCGCGACCACGACCACGGCGAGACCGTGTCGGCGCTCGACTACTCGGCGCACCCCGACGCGGAGCGGTTCCTGCGCGAGACGTGCACCGAGGTCGCGCACGAGACGGGCCTCGCGGTCGCGGCCGCGCACCGCGTCGGCGCGCTCGGGATCGGGGACGTCGCCCTCGTGGCATCCGTCGCCGCACCGCACCGCGCCGAGGCGTTCGCCGCGTGCGCCCTGCTCGTCGACCGGATCAAGGAGCGCACGCCGATCTGGAAGCGGCAGCACCTCGACGGCGGCACGAGCGAGTGGGTGAACCTCTGACGGCTGGCGTCGCCCTGCTCGGCGATCAGCCGCCCGCGAACGGCGGCAGCACGTCGACCTGCGCGCCGATCGAGGCCGCGCGGTCGCGGCGCACCACTCCGTCGACGAGGAACGAGCCGTTGGCGACGACGCGCGCCATCGCCGGACCGTAGCGCGCGACGAGCAGGTCGGCGAGGGCGCCCACCGTGGCGGCGCCGCCGTCGCCCGGCACGTCGATCCGCTCCTCCTCGGCTCCGGCCGCCTCGGCGGCCGCGGCGAAGTAGCGCACGAGCACGGTCGTCGTCCCGGTCGTCGCGGTGTCAGCCACCGATGCCCCCCATCGTCCGGACCGGTCGCACGAAGTCGACGTCGTCGATGCCGTGGCCCGCCTTCTTCGCCCACATCGCCGCGCGCCAGACCTCGGCGATCTCGTCGTCTCCCGCGCCCGCGCGCAGCAGTCCCCGCAGGTCGGTCTCGTGGTCGCCGAACAGGCACGACCGGACCGAGCCCTCCGCGGTCAGCCGCGTCCGGTCGCACGCGCCGCAGAACGGGCGGGTCACCGACGCGATGATGCCGACCGTCGCGGGGCCGCCGTCGACGAGCCATTCCTCGGCGGGCGCCGCCGGATCCTCGCGTCCGACCGGCGTGAGCGCGAAGCGCGCGCCGAGCACCGCGAGCAGTTCCTCGGCGTCGACCATGTGCTCGCGTCGCCACGCCTCGTCGGCGTCGAGCGGCATCTGCTCGATGAAGCGGAGCCGGCACCCGTGCTCGATCGCCCACTCGAGCAGCGCCGGGGCGTCGTGGAGGGTCTCGCGCATGAGCACGGCGTTGACCTTCAGCGGCCCGAGGCCCGCCCGGTGGGCGCCGGCGATCCCGGCGAGCACGGCGGGCAGTCGATCGCGCCGCGTCAGGCGGGCGAAGTGCTCGCGGTCGAGGGTGTCGAGCGAGACGTTCACGCGCGAGAGCCCCGCGTCGCGCAGCGCCTCCGCGCGCTTGTCGAGGCCGATCCCGTTGGTGGTCAGCGCGAGCGGCGTGCCCGATGCCGCGTCGGCACTGCGCCGCACGATCTCGACGAGGTCGCCGCGCGTCAGCGGCTCGCCGCCGGTGAAGCGCACCTCGCGGACGCCGAGCTCGTGCACCGCGATGCCGACCAGGCGACCGATCTCGGCTGCGGACAGGAGCTCGTCACGGGGGATCACCGGCAGGCCCTCGGCCGGCATGCAGTACGTGCAGCGCAGCGAGCACGCCGACGTGATCGAGATCCGGAGGTCGTGCGCGACGCGCCCGTAGCGGTCGACGAGCCCCGCGACATCCGGTCGGCCCGCCATCGACGGCACGTCGGAGCCACCCCGGCGGACGGCCGGGATGCCGAGCGCGATGGCAGCCATGTCCCCACCCTACGCAGCGCACCGCCGGTGCGCGCCCGTCTCAGGTTTCGTGAAGATGACGAAGCGGATCGACCGGTGACATCCGCACCCGCCGTCACTATCGTGAGACCGATGGGGAGGGGGCGCCATGTCGTTCATCACCAGGGGCTTCTCGGGACGTTCACGCGAGCGCGACGATCGGCTCCCCCCGGGGCAGACGCTCGTGGGCGACTTCCCGGTGCTGTCGGCCGGTCCGACGCCGGAGGTCGACACCGCGGAGTGGGAGTTCACGATCCGCACCGAGTCGGGCGCCCAGCACTCCTGGAACTGGGACCAGTTGATGGCGTTGCCGATCGAGGACGTCACGACCGACATCCACTGCGTCACGCACTGGTCGAAGCTGGGCACCGGATGGCGCGGGGTCGCCCTCGACACGCTGTTCGAGGACGTCGACACCGACTACGCGTTCACGATGGCGCACAGCTACGGCGGCTACACGACGAACGTGCCGCTCGAGGACCTGCTCGACGGCAAGGCCTGGATCGCGTTCGAGTTCGACGGCGAGCCGCTCGATCCCGAGCACGGCGGGCCGGCGCGGCTGCTCGTGCCGCACCTCTACTTCTGGAAGAGCGCCAAGTGGGTCCGTGGGCTCGAGATGATGGAGGACGACGAGCCCGGGTTCTGGGAGCAGAACGGGTACCACCTGCGGGGCGACCCGTGGAAGGAGGAGCGGTACTGGTGAGCGCTGCTCCCCCCGTGTCGCGCGCGGGATGGCACGTCGCGACCGTCGCCCGCACCAGGCGGGAGACCCCCAGCGCCGCGCGGATCGAGCTCGACGTCGACGGTTGGCCGGGCAACGCCGCCGGACAGCACCTCGACGTGCGCCTCACGGCGGAGGACGGCTACACGGCCACTCGGTCGTACTCGATCGCCTCGTCGGGTGCCGGCTCCCGGGTCGTCCTCGCGGTCGACGAGCTGCCCGACGGCGAAGTCTCGCCGTTCCTCGTCGAGGTCCTGCGCGCGGGCGACATGCTCGAGGTGCACGGGCCGCTCGGGGCGTTCTTCGTGTGGCGGCCGCCGTCGATGGGCGGCGATGCCCGCCCTGTGCAGCTCATCGCCGGCGGGTCCGGCGTCGTCCCGCTCTTCGCCATGGCGCAGGCCCACGCCGATGCCGACGACCCGACGCCGTTCCGGTTGCTGTACGCCGTGCGAACGCCCGACGACGTGTACTTCTCCGACGAACTCGCAGCACTGGCTGACGCGCGCTCGCCGTTCCGGTTCGAGGTGATCTACTCGCGCCGCGCCCCGGACGGCTGGCCCACGCCGCCGGGCAGGATCACGCGCGAGCAGCTCGAGGCGGCGGTGATCCCCGCGGCCGATCGACCCGTCGTGTTCGTCTGCGGATCGACCGGCTTCGTCGAGCAGGTCGCGGCCTGGCTCATCGAGCTCGGGCACGACCCCCGCGACATCCGCACCGAGCGCTTCGGAGGCACCTGATGACCGGCCATGTCGACGGCAACGCGATCGCCGGACCGCTCGCCGACTTCTTCTCCTTCGACATCACGACGGCGACCGGCCGCTGCAGGGCGTGCGGCACCGTCGCCGAACTCGCCCGGGCCATGGTCTACGTCAGCGGCGCGGGCACGGTGGTGCGGTGCGCGACGTGCGACAACGTGCTCGCGGTGCTCGTCGACACCGGCGAGCGCGCGTGGATCGACTTCGGCGGGGTGACCGCGATCGAGGTGCGGCGCTAGCCGACCGGAACGAACCGCGGACGGCCGGGGCTTCGACGGGCCATGGCGGCCTGCCGCGATGGCGACGCCTTCGTCGCCACGAGGCTGGATTCCGGAGGTCCACAGTCGGGCCTGCGGCCATCCCCCTTGCGTGCTGCCGTTCCGGGGAGGACACTGGCGCGTGCCGGGGTGCGGTGACACGGCGGTCACGCGGGGCGCGCGGCAGTGCACCGGGTGCCCGCGAACCCGACGGCGTCAGCGCAGACGGACCGTGAGGAGTGTGGTGCAGATGCTCAGCGAACCGGACCTGCTCGTGGCCTTGGAACGCCACTGGGACTACGAAGGCAAGGACTACGACATCTCGCATGAGATCTATCACGACGATGCCGTGCTCGAGTTCCCGCAGTCGGGGGAACGCTTCGAGGGCCTGAAGAACTTCAAGGAATGGCGCAGCCAGTACCCCGCGAAGCTGAGGTTCCACATTCGGCGGATCACCCACCGCGATGACTTCGTGGTGGCGGAGAACCTGATCAGCTACAACGGGGACCCGTGGATGTACACCGTCAATCTCATGGAGTTCCGGGACGACAAGATCGCCCACGAGCGCATCTACATCATGGATGGCTGGCCGGCCGCGGACTGGCGCTCGCCCTGGCGCGCCGATACGAACGCAGACCCGCCCGCACCACCCCTCTAGCCCGCCAACCGACCGTCGCGACCTCCTGGTCCCTCTCCGCACATGCCGGCGAGCGGGCAGCGCGTCGTCCCGCGAACCACCCGAACGACGCCGACGCATCGGGCGCAACGAGGCCCACGGCGCCGGCGAGCAGTCCCGAACGACCACCGGACACGTTCGGGAGGTACCTCGACCAGAACACCCGCCCGCCTCGTGCGCCGGTCGCGGCGCCGGTCGCGGCGCCGGATCGTAACACGCGCTGCGGAGGACGTCACCCCCTGTCGTCGGTAGAGGCGGCGGAGTACCTTCCCTAGCAGTTGCCCCAGATCCCGGCCGCTGAAAGTCATTCGCTCACGGCTGGGGGATCTCATGGGCAAGCTCGTGTCCGGCCCGGACGGGTATGCGCTCGAGGTCGACACCGCTGACCCGGTTCGTTTCGAGTTCGCCGCCTCGGCATGCCACGACGTGAACCGAGGATGGTCGCGTGCGCTGGCGCAGTCAGCGTCGACGCCGAACGGCTTCGCAACGTTCCCGCGCCTCCGACCTCGGTCGAGGACGCGCTCCTCGCCGCCGGATCAGCCGACGACATGAAGCACCGTGTCCCGGCCTGATCACACATTCCTCCGCACATCTCGGCCCCGGACCCCGGCCACCACGATTCGAAAGGCCGGTATTCCATGGTCCGGACCACACCCGCCGGTTCGGCTGCCGTTGACCGGGCCGGGCAGGCCAGTGATTTCTCGGGTCTCGCCATGCTCATCCAAGAGGCCGGGTTGATGCGACGCCGGTACGGCTACTACTGGGCGAAACTCATCCTCGTACCGGTGCTCCTCGCCGGCGCGATCGTGCTCTTCGTCGTGCTCGGCGACACGTGGTGGCAGATGTTCACGGCCGTCGGCTTCGGTATCCTCTTCACCCAGATCGCCTTCCTGGGTCACGACGCCGCCCATCGACAGATCTTCCTGTCAGGGCGGTGGAACGATTGGATCAGCCTGCTTCTCGGCGATCTCTTCGTCGGGATGAGCTATGGATGGTGGCGGCACAAGCACACACGCCACCACGCGAACCCCAACAAGGTCGGCACCGATCCCGACCTCGAGCTGCCCGTCATCTCCTTCACGCCCGAACAGGCGGGACGCCGGCGCAATCCGGTGACCGCGTGGCTCATCGCCCACCAGGGTCTGTTCTTCTTCCCGGTGCTGACCCTCGAAGGGCTCTCCCTGCACGCGTCGAGCGTCGCTCGCGTCCTCAAGCGTGAACAGGTGGACCGGCGCTGGGTGGAGATCCTCCTCCTCAGCGTCCGGCTCGGCGGCTTCGTCGCGCTGGTGTTCATCATCCTGTCGCCAGGAGTCGCGGCCGCGTTCCTCGCGGTGCAGCTCGCCGTCTTCGGCGTGTACGTGGGAGCGTCCTTCGCCCCCAACCACAAGGGCATGCCGCTCGTACCGAGGACCGCACGACTCGACTTCCTCCGACGCCAGGTCCTCATGAGCAGGAACATTCGCGGGAGCCGCGTCATCGATACCCTCATGGGCGGCCTCAATTACCAGGTCGAACACCACCTCTTCCCATCGATGCCGCGACCGCACCTGCGTCGTGCCGCCCCGATCGTCAAGGCCTATTGCCGGGAACGTGACATCCCCTACACGGAGACCGGGCTGTTCCAGTCCTACGGTGTCGTCCTGCGGTACATCGATCGTGTCGGTCTCGGCGAGCGCGACCCATTCGACTGCCCCCTCATCGCGCAGCGACGGGCCATCTAGGGACGAGCGTGACGACGCAGCCCGATCCGCGGCCGCTGGGAGCTTGGGCCTGTAGAGTCACGACCAGGACGCCGGGTCCGCGCGGCCCGGCAGAACGAGTGTGCGTCCTCTGCTGGTTTCGAGGGCGAGGAGGCTGATGGTGGGCACTGGAAGTGGTGCCGGCGCATCCGGCCCGCTGCATCCCGATCCGTTGCACGCCAGTTTCCTGGCGCGCCTGCCCGTCGATGGCGCGTCGGTGTCCGTGGTGACGGTTGCTGGGAGCCATTCCACGGTCTCTTCCAGCGATGCGCTGGCCACCCGTCTCGAGCAGCTCCAGTTCGACCTCGGGGAGGGGCCGCATTATCGGGCGCTCGAGAGTCGAAAGCCCGTACTGGTGGCCGACGTGCGATCGGCCGATCACTCCGCATGGCCCATGTTCGGGCAGGCTGTCGTGCAGACCGAGGCGAGGGCGGTGTTCTCGTTCCCGCTGCGCATCGGGGCGGTGACCGTGGGCGTCGTGGACTTGCACCGACTGTCGCCGGGTGACCTCTCCGACCTCGACCTCGCCCACGCTGCCGCGCTTGCCGGAGCGATCGCGGGGAAGGCGGCAGCCTACGCGGCTGCGGACGCCGACGGCGAGGGACGAGATGAGCTGGTCGCGGGGACGCGACGCCAGGTCCACCAGGCGACCGGCATGATGGCGGTCCAATTGGACACGTCGGTCACGGACGCGTTCGCCCGCCTTCGCGGGCACGCGTACGCGGCCGGCCGAAGCGTGGACGAGGTGGCTCGTGATGTGGTCGCCGGGGTCCTCGACTTCACTGACGACCCGACAGATAGCGAGACTGCATGATGTGCAGCAGACTGGGCGAAGGACGATGATGATGGCCGAACGATCCCGGGATGCCCGGCTCAGCGCTGCGTTCGTGAAGGTGGCGGACACGTTGATCGACGATTACGACGTGGTCGACCTGCTCGACACGCTGGCGCAGGAATGCGTCATCCTGGTCGATTCCGATGCCGGGGGGCTACTGATCGCCGACACGGAGGGAACCTTGCAGCTGGTCGCGTCCACCAACGAGGCGGCCGAGTTCGTGGAAGTCATCCAACTCGACGCGGGTGAGGGGCCGTGCATGGAAGCGTTCCAGACCGGCGCGGGCGTCACGATCCCGGACATGTCCGTGGAAGATCGGTGGCCGGCGTTCCGTGCCGCAGCGACCGGGCAGGGGTTCCAGTCGATGCACGCCTTCCCGATGCGGTTGCGCGGGCAGACGATCGGCGCGATGGGACTCTTCAGCGGCGCCACCGGCGAGCTCAGCGAGTCGGATGTCGCCGTCGCACAAGCCCTGGCCGATGTCGCCACGATCGGCATCCTGCAGGAACGTTCCCTGCGGGACTCGACACTGGTGGCCGACCAACTGCAGCGCGCCCTCGACAGCAGGGTCATCATCGAGCAGGCCAAAGGCGTGATCGCCGCGCAGACCGGCGTCGACATGCACACCGCGTTCACGATCCTCCGCGACTACGCCCGTCACCATCAACTCAAACTCAGCACCGTCGCCGAGGAAGTGGCCGAACGCGCCCTCACCCTGCCGGCAACCGCTCGAGCCAGAGCCAAGTAGTCCTCTCCCGTCGACCGCCGCGCGCGGATTTCCGACCGGTCTCTGCCCGACGATCGCATTGTGGGGCGACCTGCGCTGACGTACTATCCGAACAGTTGCCCCCGGACCCTGGTCGACTGGCCGAATGCCAACACGACCCAGGAGACGACATGGGCATCATCTACTACGGATTCGACTCGCACAGGGTCGTCATCGACGATCGCACGCTGGCGCACCTCGAACTCGTCATCTACAGCAAGCTCCGGCGCAACGAACGCTTCGCCCTGGCCCTCACCGCACCCGACAGCGAGGGTGGCATCGCCCATTCCCTTTGGATGGACTCGTCGATCCCGCTCCGATTCGAATACGAGTCGGAGTTCCACGCCGCGATCAACCGTGACTGGCTGGAGGCCCTGAGCAAGACTGCGACCAGTCTCCGCGGGCTCCGCATCGTCGACGAGCCGGCCCCGATCCTGATCTTCCCATCAGCCACCCGGGTCAAGAAAGCCGACGAGGCCGTCCCAGCCGGCCATGCTGCGGTGAAGGAACGCGTCTCAGCATGAGAGCGGGTTCCTGAGCGCCATTCGCTCCAGGGTTCCGTACGACTTCACTCTCGTCGTCGCCCCGCAGGCCATCTCGGGCTGGATCGGCGGCGGCGCGGCGAGCGATAGCGACGCCTCAGCCGGGGATGGACGGCGGCGATCGTCGTCGGTTTCGGTGGGTCCAACGGGCTTCGCCGCCGGTCCGGGCAGGCGGCGCGCACCTCACGACTCTGCCTTGCGGTTCCGGGCGCTCTGGCGGATGAACCCCACGATCAGCGTCCCGACGAACAGCACGATGCCGATGATGCCCAGCCACAGGAGGCCCTCGAAGACGAAGCCCACGATCGAGAGGATCGCCCACGCGACGAGCAGGATTACGATCGCGGTCCACATGCCGTCAGGGTACGCGGAACGTACGCTCCGAGGACGGGTCGAACGTCCCCTCGGGCCGGCTGCCCGACTGCAGCTCCCACGGTGAAGCGGCGCGCGGTCGACCTGTGCAGCAGAGGCACAGCGGCATCCGGCCTGTGCTGCACGGAACGAGCGTTCCTCTGCGGTCGGGCTCCTACCGGGAGACAGGACGGGCTCGGTGGAGCGAGCGCGGCCGAGGTGCCGCGGTGGTCGCGGCCGTCCGGTCGTAGGAGTGGGGTCAGCGGCCGCCGACCGTTCCGTCCCGTCGGAGGTCCGCGCCGCCGAGCAATCCGTCAGGGGTGACCTCGATGATCGACAGACCGCTCTCCAGGGTCGCGATCGATACGTTGTGGCCACGGGCCTGGAGTTGCGCGGCGAGCGCGGCGGCGTCGTAGTCGAGCGTCACGCCGGGCACCGGCGTCTCGATCTCGGTCGACCCGTTGCGGTTCTGGTAGTGCGGGACGGCGATCGAGTGCTGCGGGTCGAGGCCGAAGTCGACGTGGTTGACGATCGACTGGGCGGTGTAGCCGATGATCCGCGAGCCGCCGGGCGATCCGGTCACCAGCTCGACGGCACCCGTGGCGTCGAACACGATCGTGGGCGACATCGAGCTGCGCGGACGCTTCTCGGGCTGGACGCGGTTGGCGATCGGCGTCCCGTCCGCCGCGACCGGGGCGAACGAGAAGTCGGTGAGCTGGTTGTTGAGCAGGAACCCGTGCACCATGACGCCGTTGCCGAAGGAGCTCTCGACGCTCGTCGTCATCGAGAGCGCGTTGCCCCAGCGGTCGATGATCGAGATGTGGCTGGTGCCGCTCGTCTTCGCGGTCTCGTCGGGCGCAGTCGGGTCGAACTCGCCGGGCGGGGTGCCCGGGAGGGCGATGCCCATGTCGAAGTCGGTGATGAGCGCGGCCCGCGACGCGAGGTAGGCCTCGTCGAGCATCCCGGCCGCTGGGACGGTCACGAAGTCGGGGTCGCCGACATAGAGGTTGCGGTCCGCGAAGGCGAGCCGGCCAGCCTGCGTGAACAGGTGGACGACCTCGTCGTCCAGCGGGTCGCCGGCGCCCGCGCTCGACACGTCGAAGTTCTCGAGGATCCCGAGGATCTGGCCGACGGCGAGGCCGCCGGACGAGGGCGGGCCCATGCCGCAGACCTCGTGGCCGCGATAGTCCAGGCACACCGGGTCGCGCTCGACGACGTCGTAGGCGGCGAGGTCCGCGGTCGTCATGTCGCCGGGGATGGCCGGGTCCGACTGGACCGCGTCCGCGATCGCCTCGGCGATCGGCCCCTCGTAGAAGGCGTCGGCGCCGTCCTTGGCGAGGGCCTTCATCACGTCGGCGTACTCGGGGTTGGTGACGATCGTCCCGGCCGGCTTCGCCTCGCACGTCGCCGCGTCGGCGAAGTAGGCGAGGGCGGCGGGGTCGCGGAAGAACAGCCGGTCGGTGCACGACGCGTTGAGCGCGAGCAGGCTCGCCGCCTGCGATGAGGTCCGCTGGGTGAGCGCGAAGCCGTCCTGGGCGAGGGCCTTGGCCGGGTTGAACAGTGTCTGCCACGGCCGCTCGCCGTACCGTTCGTGCAGGTCCTCGAGGAGCCGCGGCACGCCGGGCACGCCCACCGAGAGCCCGCTCTGCCAGGCTGCGAAGAATCCCAGGCCGAGGAAGCGGTCCTCGGTCGCGGCCGACGGCGCCTTCTCGCGTGCGTCGAAGGTGGTCGTCGTCCCGGTCGCCGCATCGTGGTAGACCACGAACGCGCCGCCGCCGATGCCGCTGGACTGGGGTTCGACGAGGCCGAGCACGGTCTGCGCCGCGATCATCGCGTCGACCGCGCTGCCGCCGGATCGAAGGACCCGTTCGCCGGCCTCCGTCGCGAGTGGGTTCGCGGTGACGACCATCTCGCGCGAGGTCGCCGTCGACTCGAAAGCCGGCACGTCGGCGGACGCTGCGCCCGCCACCACCAGGGTCGCCGCGCCTACCGCGGCGATCGATGCGAACACCTTCCGGAACATGGCGGACCCCCTTGTCGCCGCGCAGCCTCGTCGCTGCGTCTTCCCCTGGGGCGAGTCTCGCAGACTCGAGCGCCCGCGACCAGAGGGTCGGACGCGCCCGCGCCGGTCCCGGGCCACGCCGACCGGTCGACACGGGAGCATCGTGGAAGGCCGCGCGACGGAGCGGATCGCGGATCCGATCCGCATCACGTCACGGTGGAGGCGACCGCGAGCCACCAGAGCGGGAACGCGACCCACGCCAGGCCGCCGATCGCGACGGCGACCCCGAGCAGCGTCGCGCGGAGCACCGACCCCTCCGCTGCGACGAACGCGATGCCGCCCACGATCGCGCCCACCGCGAACGCCACGATCATGGCGATGGCGAAGGACATCAGCCAGGCCGGCAGCACGCCGGCATCGCGCGCTGCCGCCGACATGACGGCCGACCAGGTGAACGCGACGACCGTCGCCGCGGCCGCGACGATCGACTGCGCCAGCAGGTCGGCCACGCCGGCGAGCATGAGCACCGTCACGATCGCGATGGCGGCGGCGCCGACGCAGGCGAGCACGGTGAGCGCCCACAGCCATGGTCCGGCGACGACGTACCGGGCCAGCAGCACCATCGCGACGATCCACGGCAGGGCGCCGATGACCGCGAGCCAGTCGTTCACGGGGCCGAGCCACGACCACCTCGACTGCGGCGTCGAGAACGGCGTCGCGAGCACGAAGAACAGGACGAGCGCGACGAGCGCCGCGATGCTCACGAACCCCTGCAGCCCGGCCCAGATGCGGACCTGCTCGGTTCCGGCAGCGCGGTCGATGGCGAGATCCATGATCCCCACCTCCTCGAGGAGTCCTCGAGTCCATCGTGCTCCTGCGGAGCCGGATGCCACGGGACGGACGGCCCGAGCCGTGACGCCGGTCCGCCCAGCCCGCCCGCGACGGGCGCGCTCGTCGCCTGCGGGTGTCGTGGGATGCTGTCCGGGTGTGGATCGGCTGGATCGAGTTCGACGTGCTGTTGGGTGACGTCCACTCGCTCAAGCAGAAGCGCTCGATCGTGCGGCCCATCCTCGCCGAGCTCCGGCGAGCGACCGAGGCCTCGGTCGCCGAGGTCGGGGCGCACGACCTGCACCGGCGGGTCGAGCTCGGCGTCGCGGTGGCGGGATCGGCGGCGGACCGCGTCACCGAGGTGCTCGATCGCGCCGAACGGCTCGTGGCCGCCCATCCCGAGGTGACGCTGCTCTCGGCGCGCCGGCGGCTCCGCCGCACCGACGACGAGTGACGCCCACGGCGCGCGCGGTCAGGCGACCCGGCGCCCGTCCTTCCACGTCTGCGTGACGATCGGCACGCCCGGACGGTAGGCGAGATGGATGCTGCTCGGCGCATCGAGCACGGCCAAGTCGGCGCGCATGCCCGGCCGGAGCGCGCCGACGTCGGACCGCCGGAGCGCGAGCGCACCTCCGGCGGTCGACGCCCACACCGCCTCGGCCGGCGTCATCCCCATGTCGCGCACCGCGACCGCGATGCAGAACGGCATCGAGCTCGTGAAGCTCGAGCCCGGGTTGCAGTCGCTCGCGAGGGCGACGGTGACGCCCGCGTCGATGAGCCGGCGCGCGTCGGGGTAGGGCTGCCGCGTCGAGAACTCCACGCCCGGCAGCAGCGTCGCGACCGTCTCCGAGCCGGCGAGTGCAGCGACGTCCTCGTCGGAGAGGTAGGTGCAGTGGTCGACGGATGCCGCGCCGAGCTCGACCGCAAGCGCGACGCCGGGCCCGTCGCCGAGCTGGTTGCCGTGCACGCGCACTCCGAGCCCCGCGGCGCGCCCCGCGTCGAGCACGCGGCGGGACTGCTCGGCCGTGAACGCGCCGCGCTCGCAGAAGGCGTCGATCCACCGTGCGAAGGGCGCGCAGGCCTCGAGCATCTCGCCGACGACGAGGTCGACGTAGGCGTCGGCGCCGGGCCCATCCGGTTCGCGGTACTCGAACGGGACCACATGCGCACCGAGGAATGTGACCTCGTCGGTGACCTCGGCGGCGAGTCGGGCGAGCCTCGCCTCGTCGTCGACGCTGAGCCCGTATCCCGTCTTGACCTCGAACGTCGTCGTGCCCTGGCGGCGCAGCTCGGCGACCAATGCCGCCAGGCGAGTGCGCAGTTCGTCGTCGGTCGCTGCGCGCGTGGCCGCGACCGTCGAGCGGATGCCGCCGGCTTCATATGCACGTCCGGACATGCGTGCCGCGAACTCCTCGGCGCGGTCGCCGCCGAAGACGAGATGGGTGTGGCTGTCGACGAAGCCCGGGACCACGGCGCGCCCGCCGAGGTCGACGACCTCGACGTCGGCGTCCACCGGCGCATCCGCGGCGGGGCCGACCCAGGCGACGCGGCCGTCCTCGACGAGGACCGCCGCGTCGCGCACGATGCCGAGCGGCCCGCCCTCGCGGTCGGCGCCGGGATCGTTCGTGACGAGCTCGCCGACGTTCGTCAGCAGCATCCGCCGCCCCGCACCTCCGTCGGTCATGCGTCCATCATGGGCACGTTCAGGCCGCGCTCGCGCGCCACCTCGACGGCGCGGTCGTAGCCGGCGTCGACGTGACGCATGACGCCGGTGCCGGGGTCGTTCACGAGCACGCGTGCGATCTTCTCCGCGGCGAGGTCGGTACCGTCGGCGACGACGACCTGGCCCGCGTGGATCGATCGGCCGATGCCGACGCCGCCGCCGTGGTGGATCGACACCCACGTCGCGCCCGACGCGGTGTTGAGCAGGGCGTTGAGCAGCGGCCAGTCGGCGATCGCGTCGGAGCCGTCGGCCATGGCCTCGGTCTCGCGGTACGGCGAGGCGACGGAGCCCGAGTCGAGGTGGTCGCGACCGATCACGATGGGCGCCGAGAGCTCGCCCGACGCGACCATCTCGTTGAACTTCAGGCCGGCGAGGTGGCGCTCCTTGTAGCCGAGCCAGCAGATGCGCGCGGGCAGGCCCTCGAAGTGGACCTTCTCGCCGGCCTGCTCGATCCAGCGGCGAAGGTGCGCGTCCTCGGGGAACAGCTCGAGGATCGCCCGGTCGGTCGCCGCGATGTCGGCGGGGTCGCCCGAGAGCGCGGCCCAGCGGAACGGGCCCTTGCCCTCGGCGAACAGCGGCCGGATGTAGGCGGGCACGAAGCCGGGGAAGTCGAAGGCGTGCTCGTAGCCGCCGAGCTCGGCCTCGCGGCGGATCGAGTTGCCGTAGTCGAAGACCTCGGCGCCGCGCGCCTGGAAGCCGACCATGGCCTCGACGTGCGCGGCCATGGACTTCCGGGAGAGCTCGGTGAACTCGTGGGGGTCGGATGCCGCGAGCGCGTGCCACTCCGCGACGGAGACGCCCTCAGGGAGGTAGGACAGCGGGTCGTGCGCGCTGGTCTGGTCGGTCACGATGTCGATCGCGACGCCGCGCTCGAGCAGCTCGGGGAACACCGACGCCGCGTTGCCGACGACACCGACGCTGAGTGCGCGCCCCTCGGCCTTCGCGGCGAGCGCGCGCTCGACCGCGGCATCGAGCGACGGCGCGACCTCGTCGAGGTAGCCGTGCTCGACGCGACGGGTGAGGCGCGTCTCGTCGACGTCGACGATGAGCACGGCTCCGCCGTTCATCGTGACGGCGAGGGGCTGCGCGCCGCCCATGCCGCCGCAGCCGGCGGTGAGCGTGAGCGTGCCGGCGAGCGAGGCGTTCGCGATCTCGTCAGCGCTCGCGCCGCGCTTCGCGGCGAGCGACCGTGCGACCGCGCCGAACGTCTCGTAGGTGCCCTGCAGGATGCCCTGCGTGCCGATGTAGATCCACGACCCCGCGGTCATCTGGCCGTACATGGTGAGGCCGAGCTGCTCGAGGCGGCGGAACTCGGGCCACGTGGCCCAGTCGCCGACGAGGTTCGAGTTCGCGATGAGCACGCGGGGCGCCCACTCGTGCGTGCGGAAGACGCCGACCGGCTTGCCCGACTGGACGAGGAGCGTCTCGTCGGGCTCGAGCTCGCGGAGGGTGCGCGTGATCGCGTCGAACGCCTCCCAGTTGCGGGCGGCCTTGCCGGTGCCGCCGTAGACGATGAGGTCCTCGGGGCGCTCGGCGACCTCGGGGTCGAGGTTGTTCATGAGCATGCGCAGCGGCGCCTCGGTCTGCCAGCTCTTCGCCGAGAGCTCGGAGCCGTGTGCGGCGCGGACGGTGCGGGGGCCGGCGACGGCGTCGGCCTCGGTGGGTGCGGCAGTGGTCATGTTCCGATCCCACACCCTCGCGGGGCCGCCGACAACGGATGCCACGTCGCCCGTGTCCGGGATCCCGGACACCGTGTCCCGGCGCGCCGGAGGTCCCGGCTTCGAGGTGCGGCGTCGCCCTCGGGACTCAGCCGAGGCTGACGCCGCGGGCCGCCATGAACGGGATCGCGTCGGTCGCGGTGCCGTCGATCCGGACCTCGTAGTGGAGGTGGCAGCCCGTCGAGGCACCGGTGCTGCCGACCGCGCCGATCAGTTCGCCGGCTTCGACGACCTGGCCCTCCGCGACGAGGATGCCGCCGTCGCGCAGGTGCGCGTAGCCCGTCGTGACGCCGTCGCCGTGGTCGATGAGGATCCAGTTGCCGTAGGACCCGTTCACGCCGGCCACGACCACGACGCCGCCGGTCGCGGCGAAGACGCCGGTGCCGCACTGCGCGGCGATGTCGGTGCCGCGATGGAACTCGTTCACTCCGGGCAGGGGCTTGTCGGGGCGGGGCCCGAAGCCGTCGGTGATGGAGCCGAACGCGGGCGACGCCCATCCCTGCTCGCTCAGCTGACCGCCGTCGATCGGGACGGTCTCGAAGGTGGCGACCAGGTCGGAGGCCGCCACGCGTGTCTGCGCACCGTTCAGCGCGGCGCGGGCCGCGGCCACGACGCCCTCGGCGACGACCACGTCGTTCTCGAACCGATCGATCGGGATGGCGTCGACCGCCTCCCAGGCGGCGGCGGCGCGCTCCTCGGCGGCGGTCGCATCGGCGTCACGTCGTTCCGCGATCGCGCGGAGCCGTTCGGAGTCGCCGGCGAGCTTCTGCACGCGCTCCATGCCGGCCAGGCCCGCGAGCAGGTCCTTGCCCGAACCCATCGCCGCGGCCATCGATCGCAGCGCCGCACCGTCGCCCTCGACCGCGTCGAGGTAGACGCTCGCGGCGGTCTCGGCGACGTGGCGCGCCTCGGCCGCCTTCTCGTCGAGGCGCTCGGCCACCGCACGCGCGACGCTGCGCGTGCTTCGCGCCGACGCGAGGGCGGACTCGGCGCTCCGGAGTTCGGTCATGGCGCGGTCGAGCTTGGTGCGGAGACCGGCGACCGCCGCCGTCTGCGACGAGTTCGTGCCGACCGTCGTGACCTGGAGCATCTGCGCGACGGGGCCGTCGCCGACGAGCACGAAGGGCGCCGTGACGCCGGAGGCGTACGGCGTCGGCGAAGGCGACGGGCTCGGAGTCGGCGTGGGCGTGGGCGTGGGCGTCGGGGTGGGGGTGGGTGTCGGGGTCGGCGTCGGGTCCGGCGTGGGCGTCGGCGTCGGCTCGGGATCGGGAGTCGGGTCCGGGGTCGGCTCGGGATCGGGCGTCGGCTCGGGATCGGGCGTCGGGTCGGGCGACGGTGCCGGGTCCTCGGTCGGCGCGGGCTCGGTCGGTGCGGGCTCTGTCGGCGCGGGATCCGCAGTCGGGGTCGGCTCCGGCGTCGGATCGACGGTCGCCTCGGTCGTCGACTCCGAGGTCGCGGTCGTGCCCTCTGCCTCGCTCGAGACCGACGTCGTGTCGAGTTCCTCGGCGGCTGCCGGCGCGACGGCCGACATGCCGAACAGCAGGCCACCGGCGATCACCGCGATCGCAGCGGTGCACCTCCGGGCGGGCCTCGCTCGGAACGGGTCTCGCTCGTCGACGTCTCGGGTATGGAACATAGGGCTTCCTGGTCCGGCAACCGTGCCGGCACCCCCCAAGTCTGCCCTGCTTTCCGGAGGGCGCACAAGGACCGGATTGCCCTCGGTGGTCCCCCGTTCGGGGCGCAGGTCGTGCGAGGGTCAGGCCACCGTCGTGACGGCTCCTGCGCGATCGAGCACCGCGCCCGACCGGACCGCCTCGACGACGCGCTCGATCTCGGGCGAGAGGAAGCGATCCTCACCCGGAATCGCGCCGGTCGAGGCGACGAGGTCGACGACCGCGCCGGTCGCCGCGCCCGGCTCGAGCGGGGCCCGGAGCGCGAGGCCGCGAGCGGCCGTCATGACCTCGATCGCGACGACCCGCGTGAGCCCGTCGAGCGCGCGTCGGAGCTTGCGCGCGGCGGCCCAGCCCATCGACACGTGATCCTCCTGCATCGCCGATGACGGGATCGAGTCGACCGACGCGGGGGCGGCGAGCCGCTTGAGCTCCGACACGATCCCGGCGGCGGTGTACTGCGCGATCATGAGCCCCGAGTCCACGCCCACCTCGTGCGCGAGGAACGGCGGCAGCCCGTGGTTGCGGGCCTTGTCGAGGAACCGGTCGGTGCGTCGTTCGCTCATCGAGGCGACGTCCGCGACCGCGATCGCGAGGAAGTCGAGCACGTACGCGACCGGAGCGCCGTGGAAGTTGCCGTTCGACTCGACGCGGCCGTCGGGGGTCAGCACCGGGTTGTCGACGGCGCTCGCGAGCTCGGCGTCGGCGACGGATGCCGCGTGCGCGACCGTGTCGCGGGCGGCTCCGTGCACCTGCGGCGCGCAGCGCAGCGAGTACGCGTCCTGGACGCGCGTGCACTCGGGGCCCTTGTGGCTCGCGACGATCGGCGATCCCGCGAGCAGGTGCCGGATGTTCGCGGCGGAGACCGCCTGGCCGCGCTGCGGCCGGAGCGCGTGGAGGTCGGCGGCGAACACGGCGTCGGTGCCCATGAGTCCCTCGACGCTCATCGCGGCGGCGACGTCGGCCGTCGCGAGCAGCATCCGCAGGTCGTGGATCGCGAGCGCGAGCATGCCGAGCATGCCGTCGGTGCCGTTGATGAGGGCGAGGCCCTCCTTCTCGCCGAGGTGCAGCGGCGCGATGCCGGCCGTGGCGAGTGCCGACGCGGCATCCGCCGGCGCGGTGTGCGGGCCGTCGGACTCGGTGCCGCGCACGCGCACCTCGCCCTCGCCCATCGCGACGAGGGCGCAGTGGGCGAGCGGCGCGAGGTCGCCCGAGCAGCCGAGCGAGCCGTACTCGCGGACGACGGGGGTGATGCCGGCGTTCAGGATCGCGGCGTACGTCTCGGCGGTCTCGCGACGCACGCCGGTGCGACCCGTCATGAGCGTCGAGAGGCGCAGCAGCATCAGGGCGCGCACGACCTCGCGCTCGACCTCGGGGCCGGAGCCCGCGGCGTGCGAGCGCACGAGGCTCGCCTGCAGCTGCGCGCGGCGGTCCTCCGCGATGAAGGTCGTGGCGAGCGCGCCGAAGCCCGTCGAGATGCCGTAGTGCGGCTGCGGGTCGGCGGCCAGGTCGTCGATGATCGCGCGGCTCGCGGCGACCGCGTCGAGCGCGGCGGGGTCGAGCTCGACGCGGGCGTCGTGGCGGGCGACGGCGACGACGTCGTCGATCGAGAGCGGTCCGACGCCGACGGTGACGGATGCCGCGGTGCGGGCGGGTGCGGGCGCGATGGTGCTCATACGTCCGATTCCACACCGTTCCCGCGCGCTCCGGGACGCGGGAGAGTACGCTGCCGTCCGGGATACCGGACGGAGGGACGCGGAGCATGTCGGACGCATCGAAGGTGCCAGCCGCAGACCAGGTCCTGCGGATCCTCACCCACCTCGCCGCGCAGCGCGGGCCGGTGCCCGCCGCGTCGATCGCGACCGCGCTCGCACTTCCGCGCTCGACGACGTACCACCTGCTCGCGGTGCTGCAGGAGCGCGGATTCGTGGTCCACCTGCCCGAGGAACGACGCTACGGGCTCGGCGTCGCCGCGTTCGAGCTCTCGAGCGGGTTCAGCCGCCAGCAGCCCCTCACGCGGCTCGGCCGCCCGCTCGTCGCGGCGCTCGTCGACCGACTCGGGGAGTCGGGCCACCTCGCCGTGCTGCACGGACGCGACGTGCTCTACATCGTCGAGGAACGCGCCCCGCGGCGGCCGTCGCTCGTCTCCGACGTGGGCGTGCGACTGCCCGCGCACCTGACCGCCTCGGGCCGTGCGATGCTCCAGGCCCTGCCGCCCGCGCAGCTCCGCGCGCTCTACCCCGACCGTGCGGCCTTCGCCGACCTGCCGTCGACGACCGATGCCGCGCCCTGGACGTACTCGCGACTGAAGTCCGTGCTCGCCGAGGCACGCGCGGCAAGAGTGGCGAGCGAGCACGGCGAGGTCACGCGAGGGCTGGCATCCGTCGGCGCGCCCGTGCTCGACCACCTCGGCTGGCCGGCCGCGGCGATCGCGGTGACCTTCGCCGAAGGCGCGCCCGACGAACTCGTCGACACCGCGGGCGCGGCGGTGATCGACGCAGCGGCGACGCTGTCGCGCCGGATCGGCGCGCGCTGAGCGGGCCGGAGGCCGGCGATCAGCCCGCTCGTGACGGGACGAGCCAGCCCCGGAGCATCCGCGTCACCCACGGCAGCACCCAGTACGTCATGATCGGCGTCAGGACGAGGGTCGTGACGAGCACCCGGAGCACGAGCGGCACGTCCTCCCACCACGGCGCGAGCGCGATGAGGAGCGAGAACGCGAGGTTCACGGGGAAGAAGCCGAGCCAGATGCTGACGGCCTGCTTCCAGCGCGGCGGGGCGGGCGGGAGCGCCGCGTCCGCCGACCCCGGGTCATCCGCCACCGCGGGTACCGAACCCGTCGCCGGGTCGTCGAACCAGCCCTCGATGCCCGTCCGGCGCTTCGCCTTCTCGGCGCGCACGAACCCGCGGCCCATCTCGAGCCACCAGGAGCGCTCGGGCGAGCGCTCCCACGCCTCGAGGGTCTCCTCGTTCGCGAACCGGTAGAGCATGTGCCACACGTCGGAGTCCTCGCCCGCGCGCACCCAGCCCGAGCCGAGGAACCCCGGATAGCGGTTGGCGAGGTTCACGCCGGTCTGCACCCAGACCGTCGCCTCCGCGATGCGGTCGGGATCGACCTCGCGGCGGATCGACACGGTGATCGGTTCGGTGGCCATGCGTCCATCACAGCGCATGCGCGTGTCGTGCGCATCGCACGTGCTCGCGGAGGCCGGATCCCCCGCGCCAGAGGCGCGGTCAGCCGAGGTGCGCGTGCAGGAAGGCGGCGACGCGTTCGCGCAGGCCCTCGTCGAGGATGCCGATCGAGTGCGCGTCGCCGGGCACCACCGCGAGCTCGACCTCGACGGCCGACGCGCCCAGCGTGTCCGCGAGGCGCTGCGACTGCGCGAGCGGGACGACCTCGGATTCGGCGTGCCCGATGAAGAACGGCGGATCCGTCGGGTCGACGTGCGCCGTCGCCGACGCCTCGATCGCCTGGGGGCACGCCTCGTCGGGGGTGCCGGGCTCGCACCCGAGGAACTCGCCGACGATGCCGCGGAGCCAGTCCGATGCGGCGTCCGCATCGAGCTCGGGCAGCCCGAGGCCCACCGGGCCCGAGAGCTCGGCCACTGCCGCGACCCGCGAGCCCACGTCGAGGGGTCCCTCGCCCAGCGTGCCGAGCAGCGCCGCGAGGTGGCCGCCGGCCGACCCTCCGAACACGCCGATGCGCGCAGGATCGAGGTCGAACCGCTCGAGCTGCTCGGGCTCGCGCAACCACGCGACCGCGGCGGCGACGTCGTCGACCTGCGCCGGATACGCGGCGTCGGGCACGAGCCGGTAGTTGACGGATGCCGCGACGAATCCCTCGCTCGCGAGCCAGAGGCACACCTTCCGCCAGTCGGAGTTCGCCTTGTCGCCGCGCGCCCAGCTGCCCCCGTGGATCGAGACGACGGCGGCGTTCGAGCCGGCGATGGCGGATGCCGCCGGGCGGCACACGTCGAGCGTCAGGACGGTGCCGTCCTCGGCGACCGCGTACTCGAGGTCGGCGTCGACGCGCAGGTCGGTCGGCGCCTCGAACGTGCGGATCCCGATGATCTCGCTGCCGGCGACCTCGCTCGAGGCCTGGCGTGCGCTCGGGTCCAGTTCGCGGAGCGGCTGGTGGAACGCCGAGGCCACGGCGGCGACCGCGAGCGCGGCGCTGACGGCGAGGGCGATCCGCGCCGGCCGGCGATGCCGGCTGCCGCGGAAGCCGGAGAGTCGGGTCATGGGTGGGGGCTCCGGGTTCTGGGTGAGGCGATGCTACCCCAGCGCCGGCGCCCGGACGGCACCGGCCCG
>NZ_SDPL01000160.1 GCF_004135055.1 Agromyces binzhouensis
GTCCGCCGCGCCGCCGCCGCGCTCGGCCTCGCGGTCCAGGTACGCGGATGCCGCGCCGTGCGCGGTCGCCATCCGCCGGCGGAGCGCGGTGGGGGAGAGGTTGCGCGAGATGCGGTTCTCCTTCGCGGAGGAGGTGCCGGTCGGGAGCACGTGCAGTCGCGTCCCCTCGGCGAGGGCCGCGGTGTCGCGCGCGAAGCGATGCCTGCGGGAGATCTCGAACGCGACGCGGGCGTTGTCGAGCTGGTTCCGTGGCGGGGTCAGCGCGTGTTCGATCCGGCCCACCTGCATCACGTAGATGTCCGTCGCCCCGGCATCGGCGGCCTGGCCGACCGGGATCGAGTTCACGATGCCACCGTCGACGAAGTGCTCGTCGCCGATCCGCACCGCCGGGAACAGGCCGGGCAGCGCCGCGGAGGCCAGCACCGCCGGCACCAGCGGACCGGAGGCGAACCAGTGCTCGGCCGCGCGTTCGACGCTCGCCGCGCAGCAGCGGAACTCCACGTCGAGGTCCTCGAACTCGGTGGCGCCGGCGAGCCCGTGCGTGAGCATCCGGCGGAGCGGCTCGGACGACATCACGTGCGCCCGCCCGAACCGCAGGCCGACGCCGGTCGTGATCGCACGCGCCTCCCTCGACGTCCAGGCGTGCTCGAGCCGTTCGAGGCTCCGGTCGACGTCGGCGGCGATGATCGCCCCGTTGATCGCGCCGATCGACGTGCCGACGACGAGGTCGGGGCGGATGCCGCGTTCGAGCACCGCCCGGAGCATGCCGACCTGCACGGCGCCGAGCACCCCGCCGCCCCCGAGGACGAACGCGACCTTGCCGGAGTCCATGGCGCCATTCTGGCACCAGCCGTGCACGGCTGGACTTCGCACCCGCGAGGTGGCAGCATCGCGCTCGTGAGCGCTCGACCCACCGGCCCGGACGTGCTGCGAGACCTCGCGGTGCTGCGCCGTGTTCGCGACCGCATCGATCGCGAGTACGCGAAGCCGCTGGACGTGGAGGCGCTGGCACGCGGCGCGAACATGTCCTCGGGTCACCTGAGCCGTCGGTTCAGGGCGGCGTTCGGCGAGACGCCCTACTCGTACGTGATGACGCGTCGCATCGAACGGGCGATGGCCCTGCTGCGTCGCGGCGACCTCTCCGTGACGGAGGTGTGCTTCGAGGTGGGCTGCTCGTCGCTCGGCACCTTCAGCACGCGGTTCACCGAGCTCGTCGGCGTGCCGCCGAGCGTCTATCGGGAGCGGTACGCGGGAGCGACCCTCGGCATGATCCCGTGCGTGGCGAAGCAGGTGACGAAGCCGGTCAGGAATCGAGAAGCCGCCGTCGGCGGCCGTCGATAGCGTGACCTCCATGAGCCTCACCATCCACTCCAGCTTCCTCCCGCACATCGACCCGGAGGCCTCGCTCGCCTTCTACCGCGACGTGCTCGGCTTCGAGGTGCGCAACGACGTCGGCTACGAGGGCATGCGATGGATCACCGTCGGCCCCGCCGGCCAGCCCGACACCGCGATCGTGCTCCACCCGCCGGGTGTCGGACCGGGCATGACCGACGACGACCGGAACGCGCTGCTCGAGATCATCGCGAAGGGCAGCTACTTCGGCGTGAACCTCGCGTCGACCGACCTCGACGCGACGTTCGCCGCGCTGGAGGCCGCCGGCGCCGAGGTCGTGCAGGAACCCGTCGACCAGCCGTACGGGCTGCGCGACTGCGCCTTCCGCGACCCGGCGGGCAACATGATCCGGATCCAGCAGGTCGGCTGACACGCCGCCGCACCCCGACGCGTCCGGCGTCGGGGACCCCGCGGTGCTTTGATCGGAACGACCGTCATGGAGGAACGATGACCACGACCCCGAACGTCGCCCGCGCGGCATCCGCCCTGCCCGCCGCGGACGCCCACGACCGGATCCGGGTGCAGGGCGCCCGCGAGAACAACCTGAAGGATGTCTCGGTCGAGCTGCCGAAACGCCGACTGACGGTGTTCACGGGCGTCTCCGGCTCCGGCAAGAGCTCGCTCGTGTTCGACACGATCGCCGCCGAGTCGCGTCGGCTCATCGACGAGACGTACAGCGCGTTCGTGCAGGGCTTCATGCCGTCGGTCCCGCGCCCCGACGTCGACGTGCTCGAGGGCCTGACGACCGCGATCATCGTGGACCAGGAGCGGCTCGGCGCCAACCCGCGCTCGACCGTGGGCACCGTCACGGATGCGAACGCGATGCTGCGGATCCTGTTCAGCCGTCTCGGCGAACCGCACATCGGCGGGCCGACCGCGTTCTCGTTCAACATCCCGACGCAGAAGGCGAGCGGGGTCATGACCTCGGCGACGGGCGACAAGACCGTCGTGCGCGACGTCGTGTACCTCGGCGGCATGTGCCCGCGCTGCGAGGGGCGCGGCTCCGTCTCCGACCTCGACCTCTCGCAGGTGATCGATGAGAGTCGGTCGCTGAACGAGGGTGCGATCACGGTGCCGGGCTACACCGCCGACGGCTGGATGGTCCGGGGGTTCGCGGAATCGGGGTTCTACGACCCCGACACGCCGATCTCCGAGTTCACGGAGGAGGAACGGCATGCGCTGCTCTTCAGCGAGCCGAGGAAGGTGCGGATCCAGAACATCAACATGACCTACGAGGGGCTGATCCCCAAGATCACGAAGTCGATGCTCTCGAAGGACCTCGACGCCCTCCAGCCCCACATCCGTGCGTTCGTCGAGCGCGTGGCGACCTTCGCCGCCTGCCCGGAGTGCGACGGCACGCGCCTGACCGAGGCCGCGCGATCGTCGCGGATCGACGGCGTGAGCATCGCCGATGCGTGCCGCATGCAGGTGACCGACCTCGCGGCATGGGTCCGCGGACTCGACCGACCCGATGCCGGTCCGCTGCTCGACGCCCTCGGGGCGAACCTCGACGCCTTCGTCACGCTGGGTCTCGGCTACCTGAGCCTCGAACGGCCCTCGGGCACGCTCTCGGGCGGCGAGGCACAGCGCATCAAGATGCTGCGGCACCTCGGGTCGTCGCTGACGGATGTCACCTACGTCTTCGACGAGCCCACGATCGGCCTGCACCCGCACGACATCCAGCGCATGAACACCCTGCTCCTGCAGTTGCGAGACAAGGGCAACACCGTGCTCGTCGTCGAGCACAAGCCCGAGACCATCGCCATCGCCGACCACGTCGTCGACCTGGGCCCGGGGGCAGGGGTCGACGGCGGCGAGATCGGCTTCGAGGGCACGGTCGAGGGCCTGAAGGCGAGCGGGACCGCCACGGGCCGGCACCTCGACGATCGCGCGCGGATCAAGCCCGACGTTCGCACGCCGACCGGCGCCATCGAGGTGCGCGGCGCCGACGAGAACAACCTCGAGAGCGTGGATGTCGACATCCCGACAGGGGTGCTCACGGTCGTGACCGGGGTCGCCGGCTCGGGCAAGAGCTCGCTCATCCACGGGTCCGTCTCCCCGCGCGACGGAATCGTCTCGATCGACCAGGGCGCCATCAAGGGGTCGCGTCGCAGCAGCCCGGCGACGTACACCGGCCTGCTCGAGCCGATCCGCAAGGCGTTCGCGAAGGCCAACGGAGTGAAGCCGGCGTTCTTCAGCGCGAACTCCGAAGGCGCGTGCCCGACGTGCAAGGGGGCCGGCGTCATCATCACCGAACTCGGGTTCATGGACACGATCGAGACGCCGTGCGAGGACTGCGGCGGCAATCGCTTCCAAGCGGGCGTGCTGCAGTACACGCTCGGCGGCCTGGACATCACCGAGGTGCTCGACCTTCCGGTCGCGAGGGCGCGCGAGTTCTTCTCGTCGGGGGAGGCGAGGATCCCGGCCGCTGCGGCGATCCTGGGTCGCCTCGAGGACGTCGGACTCGGCTACCTCAGCCTCGGACAGCCGCTGTCGACGCTGTCCGGCGGCGAGCGGCAGCGCGTGAAGCTCGCGATCGCGATGGGGGAGACGGGCGACGTGTACGTCCTCGACGAGCCGACGACCGGCCTCCACCTGGCGGACGTCGACAACCTGCTGCGATTGCTCGACCGGTTGGTCGACTCCGGCAAGACCGTCATCGTCATCGAGCACCACCAGGCGGTCATGGCGCACGCGGACTGGATCATCGACCTCGGCCCGGGCGCCGGTCACGACGGCGGTCGCGTGGTCTTCGAGGGCACCCCTGCCGAACTCGTCGCGAGTCGCGCGACACTCACGGGGGAGCACCTTGCCGACTATGTCGGCGCCTGATACCCCACGGGGTACACGAAGGGAACGGGGGACAGGGATGTGCCTGCATTCGGCCTACGAGTCCGGGGGAGCGATCTCCTCGCGCGATCTCGCACCCGTGCCTGCGCGGACGCCGACGGGCGTCCGCACGCGGGATTCCATCGCGATTCCGGTGGTCGGAGTCGCATCGAACGACACGAAGGGAGCCGATGATGGCTGAGACGAAGCGCACGCCCGCACGCGACGAGGATCCGGGCGGGTTCACCGACGAGGAGCGCGCCGCGATGAAGGAGCGTGCCAAGGAGGTGCGCCGCGGCAAGAAGAAGGACGGCGCCGCCGACCTGCTCGAGAAGATCGCCGAGTTGGAGGGCGCCGACCGTGCGATGGCGGAACGGCTGCACGAGCTCATCACCGAGCATGCTCCCGAGCTCGCACCGCGCACCTACTACGGAATGCCCGCCTGGGCGAAGGACGGCAAGGTGCTGTGCTTCTTCCAGCCGGCCCTGAAGTTCAAGACGCGCTACGCGACGTTCGGCTTCAACGACAACGCGCTGCTCGACGACGGCGAGCTGTGGCCGACGTCGTATGCGCTGGTGGAGCTGACGGCTGCGGGTGAACGGCGCATCGTCGAACTCGTGACGAAGGCGATCGGCTGAGCCGATCGCGCCGAGGAGCACGGCTCCGACCGAGCGAACCGCGACTCCGTACTGTGCGCCGATAATGCACATTATGTCGGACTTGCAGATCCGATCCACCCGGTGGTGCCCGGCCTCGACTCCCCTGGCGCTGTCGTGCGTTCGATCCGTCCGCGCTGATCGCGTGAACGTCACATGCGCATCGGCGACGACGCTGAGCGATCACGCTCCTGACGAATCGTCATCACCCGCGAGCTGGATGCGCTGTTCGAACCACCCGGGTGCCCACGGGTCGAACGCATCGTGAACTGACTTCACGATGCGTTCGATTCATCGTGTGGTTGCGAGCAGCCGATCGTGTCACACGGGACGGGCGGTCGCTGGGCGACGACCGCTCCCCCAGTGACTGGGCCGAACGATCAGGTGCGCTCGTTGCGCCTGAGCTTCTCGACCCGTTCGTCGCTCGCCGGCATGCCGAATTCGTTGAGCGGTCCGCTCATCGCCGGCTCCGGCAGTCGGACATCGGTCGGGCATTCGAGCAGGACATTCGGCGTCGATTCGTCGATGTGGTGCTCGAACATCGGGTGTCCGCAGAGCGGACACGGCTTCTCCCCCGACTGACTGCGGTCGTCGGGCTCTTCCGGGGCCATCCGCGGCGATTCGAACGCAGGGGTCATGACCCGATCCACCCGGTCGAAGAACCGGGTGAACGCGTTCCCATCGCCGTGGCCCGCCTCTTCGCGTGCCATGGCGCCGATGGTACTCCCGCTCTTGCGCTCGGTGCGAGGGGAATATGGAGAGCGCGACTATCCGATGGGTGCCGTGGCACCCCTCCGGTGGGATCGCAGGCGGTTCCGGGCACATGGAGGCGGCCCAGGATCAGCCGGAGTTCAGTGCTCGCCGAATCCGCTCGACGCGAGTTCGGCGAGTGCCTCCACGGCTCCAGCGCCGGCGGGGTCATCGGTCGCGATCTCGACCTCGTCGCCTTTCACGAGCCCCAGGGCCATGATCGCGAGCAGGCTCTTGGCGTCGATCCCGTTCACGGTGACGCGCTGCGGGAACATGCTGGCGAGCTTCACGAGTTCGGCAGCAGGGCGCGCATGCAGCCCGTCCGAGTTCGTGAGGGTGATCCGCTTGCTGATGCGCTCGCGTGACCCCGTGTCGGTCGGGACCGCGTCCGATTCCGGCTTGGCCGCCTCCCGGTCGGTCGCAGCCCCTCCGCCGGCCGATTCCGCCGCCTGCACGACCGTCTCCAGCCGGTCGCCCGACTCGGCGGCGACGGATGCCGCGACCGCTCCCTCCACGAGCGGTGCGTCCGCGATGCGGACCCGCTCCCGCACGTCGTCGTCGAGGAAGTCCATCGCGGTCTCGGCCGTGAGGATCGCCGAGCCGAGGTCGCAGAGGACGACGACGCCGGCGCCGGCATCCGCCGCGCCGATCGCCGTCGTCACGCGATCGAAGCTCGTCCCGATCCGGCCGTCGTCGGTTCCTCCGGCCGGTTCGATGCGAACGTTCGGGGCCATCTGGTGTGCGAGTTCGACCACCCCCGCGGCCAGCTGCTCGGAGTGCGAGACGACGACGATCCCGATGCGTTCCCCATCCGCCATCTCAGGCACTGGTCCCGTTCGACGCGGCTGCGGCCGCCGCCTCGAGGAGGTACGCCGTCGATTGCGCGCCGGGGTCGCGATGACCGGCCGAGCGTTCGCCCAGGTAGCTGGCCCGACCCTTGCGCGCGACCAGCGGTTCGGTCGCGACGGCGCCCGACGCCGCGGCATCCGCCGCGGCCCGAAGCGTCGC
>NZ_SDPL01000161.1 GCF_004135055.1 Agromyces binzhouensis
CCTCGACCCCCGGGCGCGTCTCGCTCGGGCTGCCGTCGCTGCGCATCGGCGGCGAGCCGCTCACCAGCCCGGGCGTCGGCACCATGCCGATCTACGACCCCGCCGACGGCCAGCGCTGACGTGACGCTGATCGCGGTCGTCGGCGCCACGGGCACCGGCAAGTCGCGCTTCGCGCTCGACGTCGCGCACGCGATCGCCGCCGCGGGCGGCGTCGCCGAGGTCGTCAACGCCGACGCCATGCAGCTCTACCGGGGCATGGACATCGGCACCGCCAAGCTCCCGGAGGACGAGCGCGAGGGCGTCCCGCATCACCTGCTCGACGTGCTCGACGTCACCGACGAGGCATCCGTCGCCGCGTACCAGGCCGATGCCCGCCGTATCATCGACGAGATCGCGTCGCGCGGTGGCGTCGCACTCCTCACCGGAGGGTCCGGGCTGTACGTCTCGAGCGTCATCCACGACCTCCGCTTCCCCGGGACGGACGCCGCGATCCGCTCGCGCCTCGAGGCCGAGCTCGAGGAGATCGGTCCGGGGCTCATGCATCGCCGGCTGCGCGAGCTCGACGCCGAGACGGCCGCGGGCGTCGACCCGCAGAACGGCCGACGGATCGTCCGCGCGTTGGAGGTCATCGAGCTCACCGGCGAGCCGAAGGCCGCGCGCCTGCCGGACGAACCCGTGCCCTGGCGGCCGCACCGCATCGTGCACCTGCGCGCCGACCGGGCCGAGCTCGTCGCGCGACTCGACGCCCGGGCCGCGGGCATGTGGGCGGGCGGGCTCCTCGACGAGGTGCGCAGCCTCGTTCCGGCGGGCCTCGAACGCGGCGTGACCGCGCGCAAGGCGATCGGCTACGCGCAGGCGCTCGCGCAGCTGCAGGGCCGGATGACGGAGGCCGACGCGATCGCGGAGACGCAGGCGCTCACGCGGACCTACGCCCGACGACAGGTCGGCTGGTTCAAGCGGTACGCCGCGGCATCCGCCGTCGATGCCGGCGACCCGGCGGCGTTCGCCGCGGAGGTGGCGAGGCTGGCGCGCGGCGTCTGAGCCTCCCCGCGCTCCCTAGACTGGTGCGATGGCGTTCGATCTGCGCTTCACCAAGGGCCAGGGCACGGGCAACGACTTCGTGCTGTTCAGCGACCCCGAGGGCGAACACGAACTCTCGCCCACGCAGATCGCGGCGGTGTGCGACCGGCGCTTCGGCGTCGGCGCCGACGGGGTGATCCGGGCCGTCCGCTCGGACCGGCTGGCCGACGGCGCCGGCGCGCTCGCGGAGGACCCGCAGGCGACGTGGTTCATGGACTACTGGAACGCGGACGGCAGCGTCTCGGAGATGTGCGGCAACGGCATCAGGGTGTTCGTGCGCTACCTCGTCGACCAGGGGCACGTCGCGCCCTCGGGCGACGAGTGGATCGCGATCGGCACGCGAGCGGGGGTGCGTCGGGTCCGCGTGACCGGCGCCGGATTCGAGGCCGACCTCGGCGTGTGGCGCCTCGACGGCGGCGAGCCGCTGGTGCGCGCCAAGAACCTGCCCGTCGCGCGCCCCGGCCTGGGCATCGACGTCGGCAATCCGCACGTCGTGGTGGCCCTCGCCGACGACGACGAACTGGACGGGCTCGACCTGGCCTACCTGCCGATCCTCGAACCGCAGCCGCAGGCCGGCGCGAACGTCGAGTTCGTCGTCCCCGCGGAACCGCTCGTCGAGAACGGTCGCGGGAGGATCCGCATGCGCGTGCACGAGCGCGGGTCGGGCGAGACGCTCTCGTGCGGCACGGGTGCGGTCGCCGCGGCGCTCGCCGTCCGCCACTGGGCCGGCGAGCACGCGCCCGACACGTGGGTCGTCCAGGTGCCCGGGGGCGTGCTCGGCGTGCGCATGGAGTCGCGTCCAGACGGTGAGCACGTGCTGCTCTCCGGGCCGGGCGAACTCGTCTTCGACGGGGTGCTCGCGCTGGCCTGAGCCGGATGGCGCGGCGGCTCGGATCGCGGGTGGTGGAGTCGCGGGGGCGCACTCAGGCGTCGCGCGTCACCGTGAGCACGCGGAAGCCCTTCGAGGTCGCGGCCCGCCCGACGGTCCATCCGTCGCCGAACTCCTCGCCGAGCCAGCGCTGCAGCGAGTCGGCGCCGAGGTTCTTCTGCACGACGAGCCACGCCGTGGCGCCGGCGTCGAGGCGGGGCAGCCATCGGCGCAGCAGTGCGTGCAGCTCGGCCTTGCCGATCCGGATGGGCGGATTCGACCAGATCACGGAGAATCGCAGGTCGTCGGGAACATCCGCGGGACTCACGGCGTTGACGTTGTGGAGTCCGAGGCGCCGGACGTTCCGGCGGACGAGGTCGAGTGCACGCTCGTTCACGTCGACGGCCCACACCGTGGCATCCGGCGACTGCAGTCCGAGCGTGAGTGCGATCGGGCCCCAGCCGGCGCCGAGGTCGAGCAGGTGTCCGGCGGCGGGAGCCTTCGGGACCTCGTCGAGGAGGACGCGGGTGCCGAGGTCGACGTGGTCGGGGCTGAAGACGCCGCCGGCGGTCTGCACCTCGACGTCGCGGCCGGCGAGTCGCACCGGGACGGTCCGGAGCGCCGCCCGGTCGGCGGGCTTGGACGAGAAGTAGTGCTCCTGCGGCATATGGGGAAACCTATCGCAGGCGAACGGAAGTAGGCTTGACACGATGAATGACGCGGCACCCGAGACCCACGACGACGCGGTCGAGCGCGTGCTGCGCAGCGCCGACGCCCGGGCGGGTGTGTCCCGGTTCGGCGGGTCCGACGCCTCGTCCATCCAGCGCGCCGGGCTCGCCGGGCACGACGACGACGGCTTCGACGGCGAGCAGTACGATCGCGAGGCGCGCGCGGCGCTCCGCCGCGTCGGCGGCCTCTCGACCGAACTCGAGGACGTCACCGAGGTCGAGTACCGGCAGCTCCGACTCGAGAACGTCGTGCTCATCGGCGTCTACCCGCAGGGGTCGCTCGAGGACGCCGAGAACTCGCTCCGCGAGCTCGCCGCCCTCGCCGAGACGGCCGGTGCCCGCGTGCTCGACGGAGTCCTGCAGCGCCGTCCGCACCCCGACCCCAGCACCTACCTCGGCCGCGGCAAGACCGAGGAGCTCCGGCACGTGGTCGCCGCGCTCGGTGCGGACACCGTGGTCGCCGACACCGAGCTCGCCCCGAGCCAGCGTCGTGCGCTGGAGGACGCGGTCAAGGTGAAGGTGATCGACCGCACCGCCGTGATCCTGGACATCTTCAGCCAGCACGCCAAGAGCCGTGAGGGCAAGGCGCAGGTCGAGCTCGCGCAGCTCGAGTACCTCCTTCCGCGCCTGCGCGGCTGGGGCGAGTCGATGTCCCGCCAGGCCGGTGGCCAGGTCGGCGGCGCAGGTGCGGGCATGGGCTCGCGCGGTCCCGGTGAGACGAAGATCGAGCTGGACCGCCGCCGCATCCACACCCGGATGGCGAAGCTCCGTCGGCAGATCGTCGGCATGAAGCCCGCGCGCGACGCCAAGCGCGCGAACCGCAAGCGCAACGCCGTTCCGTCGGTCGCGATCGCGGGCTACACCAACGCGGGCAAGTCGAGCCTGCTCAACCGCATCACGGGCGCGGGCGTGCTCGTCGAGAACGCGCTCTTCGCCACGCTCGATGCGACCGTGCGCCGCAACACGACGGCCGACGGTCGTGTCTACACGATCGCAGACACGGTCGGCTTCGTGCGCAACCTCCCGCACCAGCTCGTCGAGGCGTTCCGGTCGACGCTCGAGGAGGTCGGCGACGCCGACCTGATCGTGCACGTCGTCGACGCCGCGCACCCCGACCCCGCCCAGCAGATCGCGACCGTGCGCGACGTCATCGGCGAGGTCGGCGCCCGCGACATCCCCGAGCTCGTCGTCTTCAACAAGGCCGACCTCGTGACGCCCGAGGACCGGCTGGTCCTGCAGGGGCTCGAGCCGAACGCCGTGTTCGCCTCGGCGCGCACCGGCGAGGGCGTCGCCGAGGTGCTCGCCGCGATCGGGCGCATGCTGCCCGACCCTGCTGTGGAGGTCGACCTCCTCGTGCCCTACGAGCGGGGCGACATCGTCTCCGCGCTGCACGAGACCGGCCGCGTGCTCTCCACCGAGTACCTCGAGGACGGGACGCGCATCCGCGCGTTGGCGTCGCCCGAGCAGGCCGCACAGCTCGAGGAGTTCCGCGTCGCGGCGCTCGCGTAGCATCCGCCCGGCACTGCCGAGTGCCGCGACTCGCGGCACGGCCGCCGAGTCACTCGTCGTAACACCGGGAGCGGATGCCCCCGACCCGGCGTATCGTCGCACCTGATCGTGGCGAGCGGCCGGATGCCGCCCGCCTGGAGCGACCGCCGAGCCCGGCACCCGCCCGCGAGACCCACCTGCCGTTCCGGCAGGTCGGGCGCGGCGTGCCGTGCACTCGACCTCCTCGGAACTGCTCGCCACCTGGAGCGACATGACCGGAACCGAGCCCGACGGCGTCGCCGCCCGGCCGCGCGTGCCGATCTCGTTCGAGCTGTTCCCGCCGCGCACGGACGCCGCGGCGATCGCGCTCGGCCGCACCATCGACCGGCTCGCCGAGGTCGACCCCGCGTTCATCTCGGTGACGTTCGGAGCGGGCGGCTCGAGCCGCGACCGCTCGCTCACGGTGCTGCGGTACATGCTCGAGCACACGAGCGTCGAGCCGATGGCGCACCTGACCTGCGTCGGATCGAGCCACGCCGAGGCGAACCGCCTCGTCCGAGAGTTCCTCGACGCGGGCATCACGAGCTTCCTCGCGCTCCGCGGCGACCCGCCGGCCGGAGCCGCTGATGCGGAGGACGCGATCGGCGACCTGCACAGCGCCGCCGAGCTCGTGCAGCTGATCCACCGCGTCCAGGAGGAACGCGAGCCGTTCGGTCAGTCGCGGATCCCGGGCATGCCCGGGGTCACCGCGATCCGCGAGCGACCCCGCCCGGAGCGCGTCGCCGTGGCTGCCTTCCCGACCGGCCATCCGCGTTCGCGCGGGTCGAACCAGGACGTCGACGTGCTGCTCGCGAAGGAGGTCGCGGGAGCGAACCTCGCGATCACGCAGCTCTTCTGGCACGCCGACGACTACCTGGCCTTCGTGCAACGGGCCCGGGCCGGCGGCGTGACGATCCCGATCCTCCCGGGCATCATGCCCGTGACCACGCCCGCGCGGCTCGCCCGGCTCGAGCAGCTCACCGGCGTGCCCGCGCCCGCGGCGCTCGCGATCGACCTCGAGATCGAGCCCGACGCCGACGCCCAGTTCGAGCTCGGCGTCGGATACGCCGCGGACCTGGCGGCAGGCGTGCTCGACGGCGGCGCCCCCGGACTCCACCTGTACACCTTCAACCGCCACGAGGCCGTGCTCGCCGTGCTCGACCGGCTCGGCCTCGCCACCGCCCACGCCCATGCGGGCACCGAGAGGAACACGAGAGAACGATGACCGCACCCGCATTCCCCACCGGAACGATCCTCGGCTACCCGCGCATCGGGCGCCGACGTGAGCTCAAGCACGCCGTCGAGGCGTTCTGGGCCGGTCGGATCGACTCCGCCGAGCTCGAGCGCACCGCGGCGGGCCTTCGAGCCGCGACGCGCGAGCGACTCGCCGGGCTCGGGCTCGGCCGCACCGACTCGGCGATTCCCGAGTCATTCTCGTACTACGACCAGGTGCTCGACGCCGCGGTCGCGGTCGGCGCGATCCCCGCGCGCTTCGAGCGCCTGCTCGGCGAGGACGGCCGGCTCGACCTGGCCGGGTACTTCACCGTCGCCCGCGGCGAGGGTGCCGACGCGCCGCTCGAGATGACGAAGTGGTTCGACTCGAACTACCACTACCTCGTGCCGGAGATCGGTCCCGACACCGCGTTCACCGCGCACGCCGACGCACTCGTCGCGCAGGTCCGCGAGGCGCGCGAGGCTGGGTTCGTCACGCGTCCGGTCCTCGTCGGACCCGTCACGTTCCTCCTGCTGGCGAAGGCGGCGGATGGCGCGCCCGAGGGCTTCCGGCCGATCGACCGCCTCGCCGACCTCGTGCCGGTCTACCGCACGCTGCTCGCCGAGCTCGCGACGGCCGGCGCCGAGTGGGTGCAGCTCGACGAGCCGGGGCTCGTGAGCGAGAGCCTCGACGAGCCGCGCGAGCGCGTGCTCGAGGCGGTCGCGGAGGCCTACGACGCGCTCGGCGCGGTCGACGCTCGCCCGGCGATCTTCGTCGCCGCGCCGTACGGCGACCTCGCAGAGGCGCTGCCCGTGCTCGCGGCCACCCCCGTCGAGGCGATCGGGTTCGACCTCGTCCGCGGCGACGTGCCCGCGCAGCTCGACCCGGTGACCGAGGAGGCGCTCGCCGCCAAGACCCTCGTCGCCGGCGTCGTCGACGGCCACAACATCTGGCGGGGCGACCTCGCCCACGCGTTCGCGCGTGCCGAGGCGCTTCGCTCCGTCTCGGGCTCGGTCGCCGTCTCCACCTCGACCTCGCTCCTGCACGTGCCGCACGACGTCGACGAGGAGCGCGCGCTCGATGCACGCCTCGTGAGCTGGCTCGCCTTCGCCGACCAGAAGGTCGCCCAGGTCGCTGTGCTCGCGCGCGGCCTGGCCGAGGGGCGCGACGCGATCGCGGCCGACCTCGACGCGGCATCCGCCGCCCTCGCCGACCG
>NZ_SDPL01000162.1 GCF_004135055.1 Agromyces binzhouensis
GAGCGCGGCGGCGAGGTGCTCCGCCTGCCGCCAGCCCGGGCCGATCAGCCCGGACGGGGCGCCCGGCAGGATGCGCCGACCGGCGGTCTCGTCGGTGCGCTCGACGACCTGGGCGCAGTCGCCGATCGCGTAGACGTCCGGGTCGGACCAGCTGCGGAGATCCGGCCCGACGACGATGCCGACGGCGGTGCGGAGCCCGGCGAGCGTGGCGAGCTCGTTCCGCGGGCTCACGCCGCACGAGAGCACGAGGAGGTCGCCGCGGACCTGCTTGCCGTCGGCCGTGACGAGCATGTCGAACCGTCGCGTGCCGGCCGCGTCGGTGCGGAACCCGATCGCCTCGGCGCGGCTGTGCGCGATGACCGTGATGCCCGTGCGACGCAGCGCCGAGCGCAGCACGTGCCCGGCACCGCGGTCGAGGTTGCGCGGCATGGGATGGGGGCCGTGGTGGACGACGCACACCTGCGCGCCCGCGTGGGCTGCGGCGAGTGCGAGCTCGAGGCCGAGGACGCCGGCTCCGAGCACGACGATGCGGCGGCGCGAGCGCACCGCCTCGAGCACCCGTTCGGCGTCCTCGAGGTCGCGGAGCGCGGTGACGCCGGCCGGCAGTCCGTCGTCGCGCGCGACGAGCGTCGACGGGTGACGCTCGAGGTCGGCCAGGTCGCGCCTGGGCCGTTCGACGCCGTCGAGCGTCGGCACGTTCGCGCGCGATCCGGTGGCGAGCACGAGCCGGTCGTAGGGGAGCGCCTCGCCGGTCGAGAGGTGCACGACGTGCGCCGCGCGGTCGACGCGGGTCGCGCGGACCCCGAGGAGCACGGCGGCGCCGGCCTCCTCCGCGGCCTCGCGGTCGCCGACGAGCATCGCGTCGAGGTCGGTGTTGCCGACGGCGTACTCGGCGACGAGGACCCGGTTGTACGCCTCGACGGGCTCGCCGGCGACGACGGTGAGCGCGACGGCGCCCGCCCGCACGGCGGGCAGCAGCTCCTCGACGAAGCGAGCACCGACCGGGCCGTAGCCGATGAGGACGATCCGGAGAGGGGTCATGATCCGGCTCCCGCTTCGACGAGGCGCGTGACGCGCACGAGGTTGGCCTTGAACTCGGGCATCGACGAGATCGGGTCGACCGCGTCGGAGGTGAGCAGGTTCGCGGCCTGCTCGTCGCCGTAGTGGAACGGCAGGAACACCGCGTCGGTGCGGATGTCTGTGGTGAGCCGTGCCCGGCATCGCACGGTGCCGCGTCCGTTGGCGACCTCCACCGGCTCGTCGTCGGCGATGCCGAGTCGTGCCGCCGTGGCCGGATGGATGGCGGCCCGTGCCTCGGGCTGGGCATCCAGCAGCTCGGGCACGCGGCGCGTCTGAGCCCCGCTCTGGTAGTGCTCGAGCAACCGCCCGGTGACGAGCGTCACCTCGTCGGACGACGGTGCCGGATGCGCGCCCGCGCGGGGTGCCACGGCCACGAGGCGGGCGAGGCCGTCGTCGTGGTGGAACCGCTCGGCGAAGAGCCGCGGGGTGCCCGCGCCTCCGCGCGGGAATGGCCAGTACGCCTCGACGTCGGAGTCGAGCAGTGCGTAGTCGATGCCGGAGTAGTCGGCGATCCCGCCCTCGGAGGCGAGTCGGAGTTCCTCGAACACGGTCTCGGCGTCGGTGTCGAAGCGCGCGGCCGACCCGAGCCGTCGGGCGAGCTCGTGCAGGATCCAGAGCTCGTCGCGCGCGCCGGCCGGGGGCGCGAGCGCCCGGCGACGACGGATGACGCGTCCCTCGAGGTTGGTCATGGTGCCCTCCTCCTCGGCCCACTGGAGGACCGGGAGGACGACGTCGGCGAGGGCCGCGGTCTCCGACAGCACGAAGTCGCAGACGACGAGCAGGTCGAGGCGCTCGATGCCGCGTCGGACGTCCGCGACGTTGGGCGAGGAGACGACGAGGTTGGAGCCGTGCACGAGCAGTGCCCGGACGCCGTCGGGCCGGCCGAGCGAGCCGAGCAGCTCGATCGCCGGGAGGCCGGGGCCCGGGATCTCCGCGGCGTCCACGCCCCAGACGCGGGCGACGTGGGCCCGAGCGGCGGGGTCGGTGATCTTCCGGTAGCCCGGCAGCTGGTCGCACTTCTGGCCGTGCTCGCGCCCGCCCTGGCCGTTGCCCTGCCCCGTGAGCGTGCCGTATCCGCTGCCGGGGCGACCGGGCAGTCCGAGGAGCAGCGCGAGGTTGATCGCCGCGGTCGCGGTGTCGGTCCCGTCGACGTGCTGCTCCACGCCGCGCCCGGTGAGGATGAACGTCCGGCCGCCGGCGGCGAGCCGGCGAGCGATCGCGCGGACGGTCGCCGCGGGCACGCCCGTCACCGATTGGACGCGCTCGGGCCACCACTGGGCGACGCTCCGACGCAGCGCGGCGAACCCGCTCGTGCGGGCGGCGACGTAGTCCTCGTCGACGAGCCGCTCGGCGATCACGACGTGCGCGAGGCCGAGGAGCAGCATGAGGTCGGTGCCGGGCGCGGGCTGGACGTGCAGCCCCTGCCCGTCGTCGGTGAGCCGCGCGGTCGCCGTGCGCCGCGGGTCGACCACGATGAGCCCGCCCGCCGCCTGCGCTCCCGCGAGGTGGCCGATGAACGGCGGCATGGTCTCGGCGACGTTGGTGCCGAGCAGGAGGATCGTCGTGCCGTCGTCCAGGTCCGCGAGCGGGAAGGGCAGGCCGCGGTCGACGCCGAAGGCGCGGTTGCCGGCGGCGGCGGCCGACGACATGCAGTAGCGGCCGTTGTAGTCGATGCGGCTCGTGCCGAGTGCGAGCCGGGCGAACTTGCCGAGGAGGTAGGCCTTCTCGTTCGTGAGGCCTCCGCCGCCGAAGACGCCGACGGCGTCGGCGCCGTGCTCCGAACGGATGCCGCGGAGCCGCTCGGCCACGAGGTCGAGGGCCGCATCCCACGTGGTCTCGCGCAGCGAGCCGTCCGGTTCGCGCACGAGCGGCGCGGTCAGGCGGGACGGTGCGGCCAGGAGCTCGGCGGAGGTCCACCCCTTCTTGCAGAGCCCGCCGCGGTTGGTGGGGAAGTCGCGGCCCGCGACCGCGATCGGCGCGGTCGCGTCATCCGTCGCCGTCAGCGTCATCGCGCACTGGAGGGCGCAGTAGGGGCAGTGGGTCCCGGCTCCCATGTCGTCCTCCTGGAGTGCATGTCGTCGCGGTGGTGGGGGGAGCGGGCCGGGCGGTGAGGTCGCCCGGCCCGCCCCGGTCAGATCCGGTGTCCGGAGCGCTTCGCGAGGGTCAGGTAGACGCCTGCGGTGATGGCGAGCATCACCGCGTACGCCCACACGAACCAGCTGAGCCCCGTCGTGTAGTCGCCGAACGTGGTCTTCGAGAAGCCGAGCAGCTGCGGGATCACGAACCCGCCGTACGCGCCGACCGACGAGATGATGCCGAGCGCCGCCGCCGCCTTCCGCTGCGAGCTCACGTCGCCGGCCGACTCGTGCGCGTTGTGCGCGCCGGCGCGGAGGGCGAACACCGTCGGGATCATCCGGTAGGTCGAGCCGTTGCCGACGCCGGACGCGGTGAACAGCACCAGGAAGAGGCCGAGGAAGAGCCAGAAGTTGCCGAGCGGGAGCGTCCAGACCACCGCGAGGGCCCCGAGCGCCATCACGGCGAACGCCGCGATCGTGATCTGCGTGCCGCCGAACCGGTCGGCGAGGCGGCCGCCGTAGGGCCGGGCGAGCGAGCCGACGAGCGCGCCCATGAACGCGAGCGACAGGGTCGCCGAGCCGACGTGGAACGCCGAGAAGTCGGGGAACTGGTCGGCGATGAGCTTCGGGAAGACGCCCGCGAACCCGATGAACGAGCCGAAGGTGCCGATGTAGAGCACGGCCAGGATCCACAGGTGCGGCTCCCGCAGTGCCGCGAGCGAGGCCGCGACATCCGCCTTCGCGTTCGAGAGGTTGTCCATGCGGAGCGCGGCGCCGACCATCGCGATGAGGATGAACGGCACCCAGATCCAGCCCGCGAGGGGCAGGTTCAGCGTGACGGCCGCGCCGATGGTGATCGCGATGGGCACCACGAACTGCGCGACGGACGCGCCGAGGTTGCCGCCCGCGGCGTTCAGGCCGAGCGCCCACCCCTTCTCGCGCTGCGGGAAGAAGTAGGTGATGTTCGCCATGGAGCTCGCGAAGTTGCCGCCGCCGAAGCCGGCGAGCGCCGCGATCGCGAGCATCACGCCGAACGGGGTCTCGGGGTTGGCGACCGCGACGGCGAGGCCGATCGCCGGGATGAGCAGGAGCGCCGCGGACACGATCGTCCAGTTGCGCCCGCCGAAGCGGGGGACCATGAACGTGTACGGGATGCGGAGGGTCGCCCCGACGAGTGCCGGGATCGAGATGAGCCAGAAGATCTGGCCGGTCTCGAAGGCGAAGCCCGCGGCCGGGAGCGAGACGACCACGATCGACCAGAGCTGCCAGACGACGAAGCCCAGGAACTCGGCGAAGATCGACCAGCGGAGGTTGCGAGCGGCGATCCGCCGGCCCTCGCGCTCCCACTGGACGGGATTCTCGGGGTCCCAGCCGTCGATCCAACGGCCGGGCCGGACGGTGAGGGCGCCCGCGGCGGGGGGCGCGGTGACGGCGGCGGGGGCCGCGGGCGGCGGAGCGGAGAGGGTCTCGGTCATCGGTGCCTCCGGGGGGTGTCGGTCTCGTGTCGAGCTGGTGAGGCGACGCTATCCGCGGCGTGTTTCCCCGACCGGCGCGGGTGGTGAACTTCGTGTTCCCACCTGCTCACCCGCACCCGAGGCCGATGTGAGGTCATGGTCAGACGTCGATCCGGTAGCCGCGCTTGACCACGGTCGAGATGAGTCCGGGCACGGCGAGGGTCTGCCGGAGGCGGCTCAGCGCGACCTCGAGCGCGTGCTCGTCGGCCGTGCCGGGCATGCCCGCCGCGAGGCGCTCGCGCGCGACGACGGACCCCCGGGCCTGGACGAGCGGCCGCAGGATCGAGAGTGCGACGGGCGGCAGCGCCACGCGGCGTCCGCGCACCTCGACGACGGAGCCTCGCAGCGCGACCGGGCCGTGCTGCGTCTCCAGGCGGATGACGCGCGTGTCCTCGAGGTGCTCGCACACCTGGCGGATCATCGCGCCCATCCGGAACCGGTCGGGCTGGAGGGGCGTGACACCCGCCGCGACCAGGGGGGCCGACGTCACCGGTCCGACGGTCGCGGCGACCACCGGGCCGCGCATCGCGTCAACCAGGTCGTCGTACCTGCCGCGCGCCTCGGCCGCCATGAGCAGGGCGTGCACGGCGGGCGCGCTCGTGAACGTGATGCAGTCGAGGCCCCCCGTGCAGGCGGCCTCGATCAGGCGGTCGACGCGCTCGTCGGTGAGGTCGGGGTCGATCCAGCGGTACGGCTCCACGGTGAGCACGCGATCGTGCACGTCGCGCAGGCGGTCGAGCGCCTCGGGCGGCAGGTAGCCGTGCAACTGCACCGCCACGGTGAGGCCCGGCGGATGCGTCGCCAGGACCTCGTCGATCAGCGACTCGGTGGTCTCCTCGGCGCTCATGCCGACGTCGTCGAGGCCGGCCGCGCGGATCCCGCCGCGCGCCTTCGGGCCGCGGACGAGGATGGCGGTGCGCCCGAGCGCGCACAGGAGCTCGTCGCCGAGCCCCGCGGCATCCGCCACCTCGAACCAGCGCCGCACGCCGTACGCCGTGGTCGCGAGGAGCACGTCCGGTCGCGCATCGATGATCGCGCGCGTGTCGGCGATGACCGGCTCGTCGGAGCTCGCGTTCGCCATGCGGATCGTCGGTGCGTGCACCACCTGCGCGCCGCGGCGCACGAAGGCGTCGATGAGGTCCGCTGATCGGCGGTCGCTCGTCACGCCGATCCGGAACCCCTCGAGCTGGTCGGGACGGAACCCGATCGTCGACTCGACCTGGTCGGTCACGTCGCCACCGCCGCGAATCCCGTCGCGCGCTCCATGAGCTCCGCCGCCGTGCGGTCGCCGTCGTGCGCGAGTCGAACGACCTCGCCGACGACGATGACCGCGGGCGAGGCGACGCCGGCGAGCCCGGCGGCCGACACGATCCCCGACAGGTCGGCGATGGTCGTGCGCTGGTCGCACCGGAACCCGCGCTCGACGATCGCGACCGGCATCGAGCCGCGCATGCCGTGGCGGGCGAGCCCGGCCGCGAGCTGCGGCAGCGTGTTCACGCCCATGAGCACGACGATCGTCCCGCCGAGGCCCGCGAGGTGACGGAGCTCGTCGTCGCTGAACGGTGCGTGCCCCGAGACGACGGTGAACAGTCGGCTGATCCCGCGGTGGGTGAGGGGGATGCCTGCGGCACCCGGCACCGCGACCGCGCTCGTCACGCCCGGCAGCACCTCGACGGGAACGCCCGCCCGATGGCAGGCGAGCACCTCCTCGCCGCCGCGCCCGAACACGTACGGGTCGCCGCCCTTCAGCCGGACGACGTGCCGGCCCGCGCGGGCGTGGGCGATGAGGAGTGCCTCGATCTCCTCCTGGGGCAGCGCGTGGTGGCCGGGCCGCTTGCCGACGTCGACCAGTTCGGCGTCGGGCGCGAGCTCGGCCAGGCGCGCGTGCGGCGCGAGGCGGTCGTAGAGCACGACGTCGGCGGAACCCAGCGCGCGCACGGCCCC
>NZ_SDPL01000163.1 GCF_004135055.1 Agromyces binzhouensis
CCTGCAGCGCGGGCGAGTCCGCTTGGCTGCGGCGATGCACGGCCGCGACGCCGCGCACCGACGCCGGCTGCACCGTCGGGATCGCCACGAGGTCGTCGGGCAGCGGGGACCGCCCGAGGCGCGGCACCAGCGCCACCCCGAGACCGGCACGCACGAGCTCGAGGTGGTTCTCGAACTCCATCGACTCGTGCACGATGCGCGGCGCGTTCGAGACGCCGTCGAACAGGCGCCGCAGCCACTGGCGGCAGATGGTCGAGTCGAACGTCGCGACCCACTCCTCCTCGGCGAGGTCGGCCGGGGTCAGCTCGGTGCGGCTGGCGAGCGGGTGCTCGCGGCGCAGGATCACGTCCGCGACATCCGTGAACAGGGGCGTCTCGATCAGGTGCTCGGGCATCGCGAGCGCGACGCCGCCCCACCGGTGCACGATTCCGAGGTCGCGCTGACCGGATGCCACGAGCGCGATCGTCTCCCACGGCTCGCTCTCGCGCATCGGCACCCGCAGTTCCGGATGCTCCGCGCGCAGCCGCGGCAAGACATCGACCAGCAGGCCCCGCACCGCGGTCGAGAAGGCGCCGATCCGGACTTCGCCCGTGATGCGGCGCGCGGCCGCGCCATCCGCCCCCGTCGCGCTACTCGCGAGATGCAGGTCGGCCTCGATGCGCTCGAGGTCGGCGAGCACCGTCGCCGACGACGTGACGAGCTGGCGGGCGGCATCCGTCAGGACCACCCCGCGACCGGCCCGCTCGAGCAGCGCCACCCGCGTGCCGCGCTCGAGGCGCTTGATCTGCTGCGACACCGCCGACGGCGTGAACCCGAGCGCGTCCGCCGCCGCCGCGACACTGCCGTTCGTGGCCACCGCGCGCAGCGCGACCACGGCTTCGAGATCGATCATGCAGCGATGCTACCGATTCGGGCGCAAGAATAGTCCTTCATGTTTCCGGATGCCGCGGGCGACCCGTGACCCCCGGAAGGACGATGCAGCGAGCGGCTCAGCCGAGCTTGGCGCGCGCCGAGTGACGGCGTGCCTTCGCGCGGTTGCCGCAGGTCTCCATCGAGTGCCACCGACGCGTGTTCGCCCGGCTGGTGTCGATGAAGAAGTGCTGGCAGTCGGATGCCGCGCACGGCCGGATGCGCGAGCCCTCGGGCCCCTGCAGGTCGGCCCACTCGAGCATGGCGCGCGCGCCGATCCGCCGCCCCGGGGCGAGGTCCTCGCGCCACCGAGCGCCATCCGGACCGAAGGCGGGACGCCGCGTGATCGCACCGGTCCACGGCTCGAGCTCCTCGATGGGAGCCTGGCCCCGAAGGAACCTCGCCAGCAGCGGGCGGGCGGCGCGGGCGTCGGCGATCTCGTCGCCGTCGCCCGTGCCGCCGTGGGCGACGAGCCATGCCGCGGCCTCGGCATCCGCCGCGAGCTCGTCGTCGACGTGGTCGTCGAACTCGAGCCGGGAGTTCACGAGATCCAGCAGGAGCGATCCGGCGCCCGCGTGCGTGGCATCCGTCGGCATGGCCCCACCTCCGTGATCGATCGCGTTCTGCATCGATTCTAACCCCCTCGGAATATCTCACCGGTTATCGTGTTGCACTCGTCAACGCACTAACCACCACGACCATTCCATCCGGTTAGGCACTGATTCGAAGGAGCTGGCATACATGCCGTTCATCACCGTCGGAACCGAGAACTCGAGCGACATCGACCTCTACTACGAGGACCACGGATCCGGGCAGCCCGTCGTGCTGATCCACGGGTACCCGCTGAGCGGCGAATCCTGGGAGAAGCAGTCCGCCGCCCTGCTCGCATCCGGCAACCGCGTCATCACCTACGACCGTCGCGGATTCGGCCGGTCCTCGAAGCCGACCGTCGGCTACGACTACGACACCTTCGCGGGCGACCTGAAGGTCGTGCTCGAGACCCTCGACCTCCGCGACGCGATCCTCGTCGGATTCTCGATGGGCACGGGCGAGGTCGGGCGCTACCTCGGAACCCACGACAGCGAGCGCGTGGCGAAGGCCGTCTTCCTCGCCTCGCTCGAGCCGTACCTGCTGCAGGCCGACGACAACCCCGCGGGCGTTCCCGCCGAGGTCTTCGCCGGCATCGAGCAGGCGGCGAAGACCGACCGCTACGCGTGGTTCGACGACTTCTTCCACAACTTCTACAACCTCGACGAGAACCTCGGCACCCGCATCGGCGAGGCCGCGGTCCGCGCGAGCTGGAACACCGCGTCGTCGAGCGGATGGTTCGCCTCCTCCGCCGTCGTCCAGTCCTGGCTCACCGACTTCCGCACCGACATCGAGAAGATCGACGTGCCGGCGCTCATCGTGCACGGCACCGCCGACCGGATCCTGCCGATCGACGCCACCGCGCGCGAGTTCACCAAGCGCCTGCCGTCGGCGGAGTACGTCGAGATCGAGGGCGCCCCGCACGGCATGCTCTGGACGCACGCCGACGAGGTCACCCGCCTGCTGGTCGACTTCGTGCAGAAGTAGCTCCGACGCCGCACCTCATCGCGGCACGCATGAACGAGGGGCTCGGGTCATCCCGAGCCCTTCGGCGTCTCCGCGCTCGGTGCCGCCTGCCGCCTGCCGCCTGCCGCCTGCCGCCTGCCGCCTGCGCTCGATCATGCAGCGATGCTACCGATTCAGGAGCAGAAATGGTCGCTGGTGTTTCCGGATGCCGCGGGCGAACCTTGACCCATGACGAGACGCGACATGCTGCTGGCCGCCCTGGTGGCGACGATGTGGGGCTTCAACTTCGTCGTGATCGACTGGGGCATGGACGGCATCCCGCCGCTGTTCTTCGTCGCGGTGCGCTTCGCCGTCGTCGCGGTTGCGGTCGTCGTCGTGCCGCGGCCGCTCGCGAGCTGGAAGACCGTCGTCGGCGTCGGCCTCTTCATGAGCCTCGGCCAGTTCGCCCTGCTCTACACGTCGATCGCGCTCGGGCTGCAGCCCGGCATCGCCGCACTGCTGCTGCAGGCGCAGGTCGTGCTGACGATCCTCGTCGCCGCGCTCGCGCTGCGCGAGCGGCCCACCCGCCTGCAGGTCATCGGGGTCGGGCTCGGGACGATCGGACTCGGCGTCGTGGCGCTCGGGCGCGGAGGCGACGCCCCCGCGCTCGCGGTCGTGCTGTGCCTGCTCGCCGCGCTGTCGTGGGCGATCGGCAACGTGATCTCCCGGAAGGCCGGCCCGGTCGCGCCGGCGCGGCGGTTCGGCGCGCTCTCGCTCACCGTGTGGTCGTCGCTCGTCGTGCCGCTGCCGGCGCTCGGCCTGTCGGCACTCATCGAGGGACCCGACGCGATCGCCGCCGGCATCGCCGCATTCGGATGGCGGCCCATCCTGTCGACGCTCTACACCGCGGGCCTCTGCACGCTCGTCGGCTACGCGATCTTCAACGGACTGCTGGCGCGGAATCGCTCGGCGTCGGTCGTGCCGTGGGTGCTGCTCGCCCCGGTCGTCGCGATGGCGTCGGCGGCGGTGCTGCTCGGGCAGGTGCCGAACCTGTGGGAGACGGTCGGCGGGGCGGTGCTCGTAGCGGGGGTGTTCGTCGCGAACGCGCCGGGGCGGCGGAGGGCGAAGCCGGCGGCCGATGCGCCGGAGGCATCCGCCCTGCACGCCGTCGGGCCGCGGTCGGGCTGACGCGAGCCGGTCGTACGGGACGCGGCGCACGAGCCGACGGCATCGGGGCCTCGCGACATCCGCCCCTGCCTCTTGCACCTCGCGCCCAGGCGCTGCCAGCATGGCCGCACCCCTACCACCGCGGAGGCCCGCATGCCCGACACCGTGTCCCTGCCGTCCAGCTCGACGGTCTCGCCCCTCCCCGGCGCTGCGGTGCTGTGGCGGGTGCAGCGGCTGCTCGGCTGGGCGATCGGCGCCGCCTTCGCGTACAGCCTGATCGGCGGGGCGAGCAAGGCCACGTGCGCGGGCGGGGTCACGGGCGACGGCGGGTACCTCGACGGGGCCGGCCGGGCGACGGATGCCGCGCCGCTCTGCCTCACGGTGACGCTCGAGCCGTCGGGCTTCGCGTACGCGGTGATCGCGGTCATCGTGTTCGCGACGACGACCGGCGTGGTGCGTCGCGCCGTCGACCCGTCGGATGCCATCCGTCGCCTCGATCGCGCCGTCGTCGGGATCGTCGTCTTCGTGCTCGCGTGGACCCTGATCACGCAGGCGTCCTTCGCGGGCATCTCACTCGAGTCGTGGGATGGCGCTGGGCCGTTCTTCCTCGAGGGGATCCGGTTCGGGAACATCGTGACGGATGTCTCGCCGATGGCCGGGTAGGCACAGAACGTGCGCATGCCACGGGCCGACGAGCGCCGCCGCCGAGCGTGACTTGGAAGCCTGCGCGACGACTCGTCCTCCACAGTCACACGCTGGGCTGAGTTCTGCACAGTCAAAATTCCTGTTCACGCGGCATTTCTGGGCCAATTGGATGTCGGTGGGTGGGTGCAGGATCGAAGCATGGAACAACCCACGCTCCCGCAGCATCCGCTCGGTGCGCTCGGTGCGCTCGGTGCGCTCGGTGCGCTGGGGCGAGATCTCGCAGCGCTGCGCGAGGTGTGGGCGGGTGCATCGCCGGCGTGGGGCGCCGTGCCTGCGGCGTGGGGCGCCGTGCCTGCGGCGTGGGGCGCCGTGCCTGGGGGCGCGCAGGTCGAGATCGAGCAACTGAGCGACGGCGGGCTCATGCGGGTCACCGATGCGCTGGCGACGGTTCGCCGCGACGTCGACGCGCTGCTGGCGAGGGTCGCCGCCGAGGTGGCGAAGCGGTCCGGGCCGGAGTTCGGCGAAACCGGGTTCGCCAAGTCGCAGGGGTTCCACAACCCGACCCGCCTCCTCGCCGCGGCCACCGGAGGGTCGCTCGGCGACGCGCGCCGGCTGATCGCGGTCGGCACCGCCACCGCGGAGCGGCAGGCTTTCACCGGGGAGCGGCTCCCGGCACGGCATCCACACGTGGCCGAGGCCCTCGAGTCGGCTGGGATCAGCATCGAGGCGGCATCCGCGATCACGACCATGCTCGACCGGGCGGCGATGCGATCCGAGCCCGACCGGGTGCGGGTCGTTGAGCGTGAGCTCGTCGACCTGGCTGAGCGGGTGCCGCTCGAGACCCTCCTGCGCGGCGTGCGGGAGGCCGAAGCGCGGCTGGATCCCGACGGTGTCGAACCCCGCGAAGACGAGCTGCGCATGGAGCGCTCGCTGACCATGCGGGAGGACGGCCGCGGCATCGTGCACCTGCATGCCCGACTCGATCCCGAAAGCGCGGCTCCGGTGAAGGCGGCGATCGAGGCGCTCGTCAGCGACGCGCTGCGCAGGCGCGAACCGGGCGGACGCGCCCTCGGCGATCGCACTCTCGCCAATGACCGACCAGGCGACGGTGGGCGCGGCCCGGTCATCGACGACCATCGCACGATCCCGCAGATCCAGGCCGACGCACTGGCCGCACTCGCCCGCCACACGCTCGGCTGCACCCGGACCCTCACGCCGCTCGCCAAAACCACGGTCGTCGTGCGCGTCGACCTCGATGCGCTCGTCGAGGGGCTCGGGCATGCTCGCGTCGACGGTCTCGAACAGCCGATCTCGGCGGGCACCGCCCGTCGAATGGCCGCCGATGCCGAACTCATCCCTGCCGTACTCGGCGGCGGCAGCCTCCCCCTCGACCTCGGCCGGGCCGCTCGCCTCTTCACGAAGGCACAACGTCTCGCGCTCGGCGAGCGCGACGGCGGCTGCGCCTCCTGCGGCCAGAACATCGGGTACGTCGAAGCCCACCACATCGACTGGTGGGAACGCGACGCCGGCCCGACGGACCTCGTGAACGGAGTCCTGCTCTGCAGCTTCTGCCACCACATGATCCACCGCGACGGATGGAAGATCCACGCCGGCCCGACCGACGTCTGGTTCATCCCGCCACCGCACATCGACCCGGTACAGGTGCCACGACTCGGCGGACGAGCGCGCTTCGAGCTGCGCGAAGAGCGGGCGGCATGAGCGCTCCGGGCTGCATGACGCCGTTCGGCGGCGTCAGCGCTGCGCCTGAGGGCTGTGCGTGCTCAGCGCTCGGCGTACTCAGCGCTCGGCGTGCTCAGGGCTCGGCGTACTCAGCGCTCGGCGTACTCAGCGCTCGCCGGATGCCGCGAGCCGCTCCCCCAGCCACGCCCGCGCCCGGGCGTGGAAGGCGCGCGTCACGCCCGCGCCCCGGGCGATCGACTCGAAGCCGTGCGGCGCGCCAGGCACCACGTCGACCGTGCACTCGACGCCCGCATCGCGGAGCGCCTGGGCGTATGCGACGTCCTCGTCGTGGAACAGGTCGATGTCGCCGACGCCGATCCACGCCGGCGGCAGCCCGGCGAGGTCGGTGCGGCGCGCGGGCACGGCGAAGTCGGGCACGGCGTCGGCGCCCGGCGGCATCTGGAGGTACGACGACCAGCCGACGAGGTTGTCGCGGTTGGTCCAGGCGAAATGCCGGACCACGTCGAGGTCGCGGCGCGCCGCGGTGCGGTCGTCGAGCATCGGGCAGTACAGCAACTGCGCGGCGGGCTGCGGTCCGCCGTCGGCGAGCAGGCGCTGCGCGAGCGCGGCCGCGAGTCCTCCGCCC
>NZ_SDPL01000164.1 GCF_004135055.1 Agromyces binzhouensis
CGGGGGACGTGCCCGAGGCGCCGGCGCCATCCGCCGACCCGTCGGAGCGGGGGACGTGCACGACCGCGCGCCCGTCCGCCGAGGCGAGCAGGGTGTAACGGCCGGAGGCGTAGCCGAGCGGGTCGTCGATGTCGAGCACGAGCTCGCCGGCGGCGCCGTAGCGGCGGGCGCCGAGCGCCGCGGCCGCATCGACGATGCGCACCCAGAGGTGATCCGACGCCTCGGTCACCCGCACCGCGCGCGGGTCCTCGAGCAGCCACTCGATCGGTTCCTCGACCGAGCGCAGGCGGCCTCGGACGCCGGAGACGAAGTCCTGTTCGACGAGCACCCGCCAGAGCGCCCGCTCGGCGTCGTCGGTCGCCGCGGCGAGCACGTCGAACTCGGCCCACCCGGGTTCGTTGGGTTCGCGCGTCACCCGGAAGGCCGCGAAGCCCTGGGGCTGGCCGTGCTCGTCGTCGTACCGGACGGCGCGCAGCGCCCGCGAGGCGTCGGATTCCGGGTCGACGAGCCCGAGCATCCGGTCGAGGACTCCCGACCACCGGTCGATCTCGCCCGGGGTCCGCGCCACGGCACGGCGCGAGATCGCGGCCGCCGTCTCCCGCAGCGACGCCGGCTCGACGAAGTGCACGCGCCCGGGTGCGCTCGGCCCGATCCATCGCGCGCGCCGCCGATCGATCTCGATGGTGGCGGCCCGCGCTGCCGGAGCGTACCCGTAGCGGCCGTAGATGGTCGCCTCGGTGACGGTGAGCATCGCCACGGCCGCGCCGGCCCGCTTCGCGGTGCGCAGCTCGGCCTCCATCATCGCCCGAGCGATCCCGCGACGTCGGTGCGTCGGGGAGACCGTGACCGAGCTCACCGCCCAGCCGTCGACGCTCCGTCCTCCGGGCACGCTGAGCCCGGTCGGCCAGCTCGAGACCGTCGCGACCGGGACGATCGGGTCGGGGACGCCCGAGTCGAAGACGCCGTGCAACCGGCGTTCCCCCATGACCCGTCGCTCGTAGTGGCGAGTGACCTCGCGCGGGCGGGCGTGGTGGAACCCGCGGTGGTCGGCGTCGATCCAGCCGTCGAGCGCCGCGACGTCGGCGGGGTCGATCAGGCGGTAGTCGAGTCCCTTCGACGAGAGCGCCGCCTGGGCATCGGGATCGACCGGGATGGAGCGGGGTTCGAAGGACACCGATCCAGCCTACCGAGCCTCGCTCGGCCGGAGCTGAGGAGGCCGGCCCGCCTGGGCCCGTCGTCAGGTCCTCATCAGGCTCCCGCCGGAACGCACACGGGACACGGCGTCGACGGTGGCGGCGAGGATGAGGACGCCGCCGGTGACCATGAGGTTGACGCCGGCTCCGAGGTTCAGCAGCCCGAGGCCGTTGGTGATGACCGCGATCACCAGGGCGCCGATCGCGGCGTGGAGGAGGCGTCCACGGCCGCCGAACAGGCTCACGCCGCCCACGACGGCTGCGGCGACACCGGAGAGCACGATCTCGCGACCGGCCGCGGCATCGACCGAACCGACCTTGCTGATCGAGAACAGCCCCGACACGACGGCGAGGGTGGAGCAGACGATGAATGCCGTCCAGCGGATGAGCATGACCTTCACGCCCGAGCGCCGCGCCGCCTCGGCGTTGCCGCCGATCGCGTACAGGTAGCGCCCGAACCGGGTGCGGTCGAGCACGAACGTGCCGATCCAGAGGATCACGAGCACGATGGGCACGACGATGGGCACGCCCTCGACGACGCCGACGGACTGGCCGCGATTGCGGCTCAGCACCCCGATGGCGGCGCCGCCGATCACCGCGATCACGCCGAGCTTGATCCAGACGAGCGAGATGGTGCGGTTGGGCACCCCGGCGCGGGTGCGGCGGGCGCGGTCCCAGAACGACGTGCCCGCCGAGATCAGCACGATGAGGCCGAGCATCGCCCAGCCGGCCCACACGGGCATGTTCGAGTTCTGGATGTCGCGGATCTCGGGGATCTGCACCCGGTAGAGGCCGCCCGACCCGATGATGAGCAGGGTCAGGCCCTGGTACCCGAGGAACAGGCCCAGTGTCACGACGAACGACGGGATCCCGACCCTCGCCACGAAGAAGCCGATGAACGTACCGGTGAGGATGCCGGCCGCGAACGCGATGATGAGCGCCAGGACCCACGGCACCGCGTGCACGTTGACGAGCACGATGAACAGGGCCATCGTCATGCCGCTGGTCACGCCCGCCGACAGGTCGATCTCGCCGAGCAGGAGCACGAACACGAGCGCCATCCCGAGCATGACCAGCGTGGCCGCCTGGGTCAGGAGATTGGCGAAGTTGCGTTCCGTGAGGAAGAACGGGCTGAGGAAGCTGAACAGGATCGTGAGCACGACCAGTCCGGCCACCGCGGGCAGGGCGCCCATGTCGCCGTGCTGCAGGCGCTGGATGTACGCCCGCACCTGATCGCCGATCGTGCCCTCCTGGCCGCTGCCGATCAGTTCGACGTCGTGGACGCTCGTGTCCGGTGCCGGACCGCTCGTCGACGGGGTCTTCTGCGTGCTCATGCCGTCGCCTCCTGCTGGACCTTCGCACCGGTGATGTAGCCCACGACGTCGTCGCGAGTGGTCTCGCTCGCGTCGAGGTGCGCGACCATCTGGCCGAGGTAGAGGACGTCGATGTGGTCGGCGACCTCGAACACGTCGGCGAGGTTGTGGCTGATCAGGATGACCGCCACGCCCTGCTCGGCGAGGCGACTGACCAGGTGCAGCACCTGCTCGGTCTGCGCGACGCCGAGCGCTGCCGTCGGCTCGTCGAGGATCACGAGCCGGGCGTTCTTCAGCACCGCGCGGGCGATGGCCACCGTCTGCCGCTGACCGCCGGAGAGGCTCGACACCTTCTGACGCACCGACTTCACGGTGCGCACCGACAGCGAACGGAGCGTGTCGGAGGCGTCCTTCTCCATTCGACCCTCGTCGAACGTGCCGAACTCGGTCTCCTCCCGGCCGAGGAACATGTTCTGCACGATGTCGAGGTTGTCGCAGAGCGCGAGGTCCTGGTAGACGACCTCGATGCCCAGGCGCGCGGCCTCGCGCGGCGAATGGAGTGCGACGGGCTTGCCGTCGAACTTGACGACGCCGCCGTCGTAGGGCTGCACGCCGGCGAGCCCCTTGATCAGGGTCGACTTCCCTGCCCCGTTGTCGCCGACCAGCGCGGTGACCTTGCCCGGATAGGCCCTGAGGTCGACCCCCTTCAGCACGCTGACCGGGCCGAAGCTCTTCATGATCCCGCTGAGTTCGATGAGTGGCGCGTCCATGGCGTTCCTTCCGACATCGTCGTCGTCGCTCCCAGCGTGGCACGCGCGGTGCTCCGTCGGGAAGGGGAATCGGTCCGGGTCGCGGCGACGTGCCGCGACCCGGACCTCTCTGGTGGTGCGACGGGCTAGTGCCCGGCGCGACCGGTGATCACTCGATGCCGTACTCGGCGCACTTGGCCTCGACCTCGCCCTGGCAGAGCTCGGCGGGGTCGGCGTCGCCGGCCTCGACGACGTTGATGACCTCCTCGGGGCCGACCAGCTCCGGGGTGACCGCGATGTACGGCGTGCCGTACGGGTCCACCAGGTCCGGCTCGGGCGGGGTCTCGCCGTTCAGCAGCTGCACCGCGAGCTCGACCGCGGCCTCGGCCTCGAGCGCGACCGGCTTGTAGACCGTCGCGGTCTGCTTGCCGAGCAGCACGTTCTGCAGGCCCGCGATCGACGCGTCCTGACCGGACACCGGCACGACGAGGTTGTTCTTGTCGAGGATGGTGATCACGCCTGCGGCGTTGGTGTCGTTCGCGACCCACACCGCGTCGACCTTGCCGTCGAGCGAGGTCAGCGCCTGCTCGAAGTTCGTCGCCGACTTGTCGCCGTCCCACACGCCCGGCGGCTCTGCGGCCGGCGTGATGCCCGCGGCCTCCATGACCTCGACCGCGCCTTCCTTGAACATGGCGGCGTTGTTGTCCGACGGGTCTCCGCCCATGTAGACGACGATCGCCTCGGCCGGGTCCTTGCCCGCGTCCGCGAGGCCGTCGAGGATGGACTGGCCCTCGAGCCGGCCGACCTCGACGTTGTCGAACGACACGTAGTAGTCGGCGCCCTCGATCGAGCGGTCGTACGCGATCACCGGGATGCCCTCGGCAGACGCCTGCTCGGCGACCGCCGCGCCCGCGCCGTTGTAGTCGACGAGGATCATCACGCCGCAGCCCTTGCTGAGCTGCTGGTCCGCGATCGTGGCGTACATGCTCGTGTCGCCCTGCGCGTTCTGGATGTCGGTCTCGAAGCCGGCCTCGGACAGGCCCTCCTCGAGGTACTTGCGGTCGAAGTTCTCCCACCGCGGCGATGACGCGGCGTCGGGCAGGATGACGCAGGCGCGGGCGTCCACGGCGTCGCCGCCGTCGGAACCGCCGCCACCGGAATCGCCGCTCGAACAGGCCGCCAGGAGCAGCGCTGAGGCGCCTGCGACCGCGACGGCGGAGACCAAGGATGTCGTTCTCATGTCTCTCCCCTAGCAAGGTGAGGTCGACCCCTCCGGGTGCCACCGTCATCGTCGGCGGTGGCAGGGGCCATGTTCCTCCTGATTGCCGTGAGCCCCAACAAATGTTGGTAACGCTTCCGTAACTCCCGTGGCACTTGGGGGAGAGCGCTCCCAACGGTCATGCGCCGTGGCGCCGCGACGCGATCGACGGCACAATGGGGGAATGCACGGGCAAGCGCTTTCCCAAATCGAGCACTCCATCGACGGTCGACGACCGGGACGTTCCGTGATGCGGCTGCTCGGCATGCACCGGCGCCGCGTCGCGGCATCCGTCTTCTTCTTCGCGCTGAAGGACACGCCGCTCTGGCTGATGCCGGCCGTCACGGCCGAGATCATCGACGTGGTCGTCGCCGGCGGACCCCTGCGGGAACTCGCGCTCTGGGCGGGCATCGCGATCATCGCCCTCCTGCAGAACTACCCGAACCACGTCATGTACACGAAGCTCTTCATGGGCGCGGTTCGCGACATCGGCCGCGACCTGCGCAACGCACTCGCCGCCCGGCTCCAGGCGCTCTCGATCGGCTTCCACACCCGCTCGAACTCGGCGATCGTGCAGACCAAGGTCGTGCGCGACGTCGAGAACATCGAGGTCATGCTGCAGCAGACCGCCCACCCGCTGCTCTCGGCGACCATGGTGCTCCTCGGCGCCATCGTGATGACCGCGATCAACGTGCCGCAGTTCCTGCCGGTCTACGCGCTCGCGATCCCGCTGGCGGTGCTGCTCCGCGCCATCCTGAACCGACGCAGTCGCGCGCGCAACGAGCGCTTCCGCCTCGAGGTCGAGCAGTTCTCGGCGCGCGTCGGCGAGATGGCGACGCTGCTGCCGATCACCCGCGCCCACGGTCTGGAGCACGTCGCCGTCGACCGCGTCGCGATCGGCGCCGAGGGCGTGCGGTCCGCCGGCCTCCGGCTCGACCTGCTGAACGGCCGCTTCGCGTCGCTGTCGTGGGTGACCCTGCAACTGCTCGGGGTCGGATGCCTCGTGCTCGCCGCCTGGATCTCGATCGCCGGATGGCTGCCCATCACGGCCGGGCAGGTGGTGCTCCTGAGCTCCTACTTCGCGCTGCTCACGTCAGCGGCGACCGGGCTGCTCATGCTGCTGCCGATCATCGCCCGCGGCACCGAGTCGATCCGATCCATCGCCGAGGTGCTGCAGGAGCCCGACCTCGAGTTCAACGAGGGCAAGCCCGTCGTGGAGCACGTGGTCGGCGGCATCCGCCTCGAGGAGGCCGAGGTGCGGTACGAGTTCGGCGAGCCGCCCGCGCTCGACGGCGTCGACCTCGACATCCGCCCGGGGGAGACCGTCGCGTTCGTCGGCTCGTCGGGGTCCGGCAAGTCGACGCTGCTGAACCTCGTGCTCGGCTTCCTGCGTCCCACCCGCGGGCGGGTGCTGCTCGACGGCGTCGACACGGAGGGACTCGACCTCCGCACCTTCCGCCGGTTCGTCTCGGTGGTGCCGCAGGAGTCGGTGCTCTTCGAGGGCACCATCCGCGACAACATCGTCTACGGCCTCGGCGAGGTCTCCGACGAGCGCGTGCTCGCGGCCCTGCGCGACGCGAACGCGCTCGAGATCGTCGAGGCGCAGCCCGACGGGTGGGACACCGTGGTCGGCGAGCGCGGCGCGCGGCTCTCGGGCGGCCAGAGGCAGCGCCTCTCGATCGCCCGGGCGCTCGTGCGCGACCCGCGCGTGCTGCTGCTCGACGAGGCGACGAGCGCGCTCGACCCGGCCTCCGAGGCGAAGGTGCGCGACGCGCTCGGACGGCTCATGCGCGGGCGCACCACGCTCGTCGTCGCGCACCGGCTGTCGACCATCCGCTCGGCCGACCGGATCGTCGTGCTCGAGCGAGGGCGCGTCGTCGAGGTCGGGTCGCACGACGAACTCGTCGCGCGTGGTGGGCGGTACGCCGAGCTGCACCGGGTGCAGTCGGCGTAGCGCCCGCTCCGGCCAGGCGCGACGAACTCGTCGCGCGTGGTGGGCGGTACGCCGAGCTGCACCGGGTGCAGTCGGCGTAGCGCCCGCTCC
>NZ_SDPL01000165.1 GCF_004135055.1 Agromyces binzhouensis
GATCGGCCGCGTCGGCGCGCGCCTCGTCGCGGCGGACCAGCAGCGCGCGGCGGTCGACGCCGTCCTCGAGCGCGTCGAGACCTGGCTGGTCGCGCACCCCGAGTCGTTCGGCACGATGGTGTCGAGCCGGCTGCCGAAGTGGGTGCCCGGGTTCGTCGGCGGCCTTGTCGACGACCGGGCGTACCGCGAGGTGCTCGCGTTCGCGCGGACCGTGCGCGACGAGCCGCGGCATCCGCTGCGCCTCGCGATCGACGGGTGGCTCGCCGACGTCGCCGACGACCTGCAGCACGACCCCGCGATGATCGAGCGCGTCGAGCGCCTGAAGCTCGACCTCGTCGAGAGCCCGCGGCTGCGCGAGTTCGCCGGCGAGGTGTGGGACTCGGTCAAGGTCTCGCTCGCCGCGTCGCTCGAGGACCCCGGGAGCGAGCTGCGCGCCGGCCTGCGCTCGGCGCTCGTCGAGGTCGGGACGCGCCTGGCCGCCGACGACGAGCTCGCCGCGAAGGTCGACGTGTGGGTGACGGATGCCGCGGCCTACGTGGTCGGCAGGTACCGCCACGAGATCGCGGGCGTGATCACCGAGACCGTCGAGCGGTGGGACCCGACCGAGACGACCGAGAAGATCGAGCTGCAGGTCGGACGCGACCTGCAGTACATCCGGATCAACGGCACGGTCGTGGGTGCGCTCGCCGGCCTCGCGATCCACTCGATCGCGACCGCGATCGGCGCGCTCGCCTGACGTCCGAGCCCGCGGTGAGGGGGTGTCGCGCGAACGCTGCGGAGGGCAGGATGGGGGCATGCACGAGCGAGCAGGAACCCCGGCGACCGAATCCGACCTGATCGACGTGGAGGCCCTGCTCAGGGCCTACTACGACCTGCATCCGGATGTCTCGATCCCCGAGCAACGCGTGGTGTTCGGCACCTCGGGCCACCGCGGCTCCTCGCTGAACACCGCGTTCAACGAGGACCACATCCTCGCGATCACCCAGGCGATCGTCGAGTACCGCGCGAGCCAGGGCATCACCGGGCCGCTCTTCATCGGCGCCGACACGCACGCGCTGAGCGGTCCCGCCCAGACGACCGCGCTCGACGTGCTCGTCGCCAACGGCGTGCGCGTGCTCGCCGACGAGTACGACGACTACGTGCCGACGCCGGCCCTCAGCCACGCGATCCTCAGCTGGAACAACGACCCGGAGCGGCGCGCCGAGGGCGAGGCCGACGGCATCGTGATCACGCCGAGCCACAACCCGCCGCAGGACGGCGGGTTCAAGTACAACCCGCCGCACGGCGGCCCGGCCGACTCCGACGCCACGGGCTGGATCGCGAACCGGGCGAACGAGCTCATCGCCGACGAGCTGCGCGGCGTGAACCAGGCCGAGCCGAGCGCGGTGGAGACCTACGACTTCCGCGGCCGGTACGTCGCGGACCTGGCGAGCATCATCGACTTCGACGCGATCAGGGCGAGCGGCATCCGCATCGGCGCCGACCCGCTCGGCGGGGCGTCGGTCGGCTACTGGGGCGCGATCCGCGACGAGTACGGCATCGACCTCACCGTCGTGAACGAGAAGGTCGACACGCGCTGGGCGTTCATGACCCTCGACTGGGACGGCAAGATCCGGATGGACCCGTCGAGCCCGAACGCCATGGCGTCGGTGCTCGCGAACCGCGAGGGGTACGACATCCTCACCGGCAACGACGCCGACGCCGACCGGCACGGCATCGTCACGCCCGACGGCGGCCTGATGAACCCGAACCACTACCTCGCGGTCGCGATCGAGTACCTGTACACGCACCGGCCCGACTGGCCGGCGGATGCCGCGATCGGCAAGACCCTCGTCTCGAGCTCGATGATCGACCGGGTCGCCGAATCGCTCGGGCGCCGCCTCTGGGAGGTCCCGGTCGGCTTCAAGTGGTTCGTCCCCGGACTCATCGACGGCTCGGTGGCGTTCGGCGGCGAGGAGAGCGCGGGCGCCTCGTTCCTCCGCAAGGACGGCACGGTGTGGACCACCGACAAGGACGGCATCCTGCTGTGCCTGCTCGCCTCGGAGATCCGCGCGGTGACCGGCAAGAGCCCGTCGCAGCTCTACGCCGAGCTCGTCGAGCGGTTCGGCGACCCGGCGTACGAGCGAACGGATGCCGCGGCATCCGCTGCCCAGAAGTCGGCCCTCGGCAAGCTCGACGGCGACGCCATCACGGCGACCGAGCTCGCGGGCGAGCCGATCACGGCGAAGCTCTCCCACGCACCGGGCAACGGGGCCGCCGTCGGCGGCGTGAAGGTCGCGACCGAGAACGCGTGGTTCGCGGCCAGGCCGAGCGGCACGGAGGACGTCTACAAGATCTACGCCGAGTCGTTCAGCGGTCCCGAGCACCTCGCCGAGGTGCAGGCCGAGGCGAAGCGGATCGTCGACGCGGCGCTCGGGTCGGCGTAGGCGGGCGGGCGCCCGCGCAAGCGCACCGCCGCGTCCCTGTCAAGCCGGGGCGTGGCCGGTGTCCCGTGCCTAGCATGGCGTCGTGACCAACCTCGTCGTGATCCCGTGGCGGCCGGCGCCCTCGCGGATCCCCGCATTCGACCGCGTCCTCGCGTGGTACCGCGCCGAGCTGCCGGAGTTCCGGATCGAGACGATCGACAGCGACGACGACGTGTTCGTGCTGGCTCGCACGCGCAACCTGGCCGTCGCCCGACTCGCCGATCCCGACGACGTCGTCGTCATCAACGACGCCGACACCCTGCCCGAGGCGGGCCCGCTGCGCGAGGCGGTCGCTGCGGCCCGTGCGAGCGGCCGCGTGCACCTGCCGTACACGACGTACCGCTGGCTCGGCCCCGAGGGCACGGCCGAGCTCGAGGCGGGCGCGCACCCCGCCGACTGCTCGCACGTGCTCGTCCGCGGAGCGTGCTCAGGGGTCTACGTCACGACGGCGAGGACGTGGGCGGCGCACGGCGGCCAGGACGAACGGTTCCGCGGGTGGGGGTTCGAGGACTCCGCGTGGCGCATCGCCCACGAGACCGTCATCGGCGCGGAGCCGCACCGGCACGAGGGCGCCGTCTACGCCCTCTCGCACGAACCCGAGGTGCGCGCCGGCGAGCTGTACGACCGCAACGCCGCCCTGATGGAGCGCTACCGCGACGCCGAGGGCGACGTCGACGCGATGGCGGCGCTCATCGCCGAGGGTCACGCCGTGAGGGCGTCGAACGCCACCTCTGGCCCGGGCCTCGCGGCCTGATCCGCCGCGACCGCGTCGAGTCGTCCCCGAGCGTCCACGGGCAGGTCCAGCACGCGACGAAGCGCGTCCGCGATGTCCTGCGCACTCGCCGCGTTCGGATCCAGGACGACCCCGAACCCCACCGCCTCGATGGCGGCGGCGCCGGCGAACTGGTCGGTCGAGAAGGGCAGCACGACCAACGGCACCCCCGAGCCGATCGCCTCGGTGACGGAGTTGTTCCCGCCGTGCGTGACGGCCGCGGCGGCGGCGCCCAGCAGCCGGACCTGCGGCAGGTAGCCGCGCACGAGCCAGTCCCGCGGCAGGTCGCCGAGTTCCGCCGCGTCGGTCGAACCGGTCGCGACCGCGGCCGTCGCCCCGATCTCGCGCAGGGCGCCGACGACACGCGCCAGGACATCGCCACGGACCGAGAGGAAGCTCCCGAAGCTCACGTAGACGAACGGCCGGCGCTGCGCGAGCCAGGCCTCGACCTCGGCGTCCTCCGCCTCGGCCCGTCGCGCCGACCCGAGGAACCGGTGAGGCGGGAGGAGCCGGCGCCGCTCGTCGTCGACCAGCTCGGACGGGTAGTTGTACAGCACGAGCGGGCCGTGCTCGGCGAAGGCGTCCTCGACCGGACGATGTCCGGGGTCGAGGACGCCGGCGGCTCGGTTCCACTCGGCGGTGAACCGCTCCGAGACCGTCCGGCACAGGCGCTCCAGCGCCTCGAGCGCGCTCGGGTCGGGGTCGAACGCCGACGGCCAAGCGGGCGGCACGCCGTACACCTCGCGTCCGACGGGCAGGGCGCTCGGATGGCCCAGCACGACCTCGCCGTGGGCGGTGCCCTCGCTCTGCAGGCCGAGCCGTGCGCTGAACGCGAGGTGGTCGACGAGGACCTGGTCCGGGGCGAGGTCCTGCACGATCCGCGCGGTCTCCGCGGCCCGCCCGACGGGATCCCACATGAGGTCGGTCAGCCGCTCCTCCGCCTGGTAGCGGAGCGTCGCCAGCGCTCCCTCCGCGGTGGCGCGGAAGAAGCCGCGCAGGGAGGCGCCCTCGTCCGGCGGCTGCTCGCCCGCCGCGATGACCCCGGGGTTCGAACCGCGACCCAGCCGGAGGTCGCGACGCTCGAACCCGAACGCGTCGACGATGCCGGCCGTCGCCGGTCCCGTCGCCACCACGACGCGTTCGCCGCGGTCGCGCCACGCCGTCGCGAGCGTGGCGAGCGGGAGCAGGTGGGACGCGTAGTCCGGGCTGACGACGAGGAGCGTCATCGGACGCGGTCCGCGGGTTCGAGCAGGCCGGCCTCGTCACGCGCGACCGTCCGGTACACGCCGCCGAGGACCCGGGCCATCCGCTGCACCGTGAAGCGCTCGCGCACCACCGCACGCGAGCGCTCTGCGCGGTCGTCGCCCTGCTCGGCCTGCGACGCCGTCAGGGCCTCGGCGAGCGCGGACGACAGCCGGTCGACGTCCCACGTGGCTGTCAGGATGCCGGTCCGGCCGTGGTCGACGTACGTCGCCGGGCCGCCGCCGTCCGGGGCGACGACGAACAGCCCGGCGGCCATCGCCTCGAGGAGCGCGATGCCGAACTCCTCCTTGAGGCTGGCGCAGGCGTACACCCCGCCGGGTGCGATCGCCCCGGGCACGCCGAGCCGAGCGGCGGCGGACCATCGCGCGACGACGTCGTTGGGGCGGTGGCCCGGCAGGAGGAGTCCGCGCCGTGCGCGCTCCGCTGCGGGCACGAGGGATTCGATCCGATCGAGCTGCTCGCGCTCGTCGTCCGAGGGCGCGGCGAGATCCCCTCCGACGATGAGGAGGTTCGCACGCGATGCGATCGGCGATGCCGCCCAGGCCTCGACGAGCGCGGCCATGCCCTTCACGCGGTGGAGGCGCCCCACGCTCAGGATCAGCGGTCGGCCCCGGCGGTCGGCGTCGAGCCCCCCGACGAGCCGCCGCAGTTCGTCGATGGCGGGTCCGGGTTCCGCACCCCGGCGATGCGCGTCCACCTCGTCGAGGGCTCGATCGATCGACTCCGTGTCGACGCCCTCCGGCACGATCGTCCGGTGCGACGGGTCGGCGGCGGGATCGACTCCGACGAGTCGTCGCAGGTCCTCCTCGAGCCGCGGCCGGGGGAAGAGCACGGTGTGCGCCGCGTTCGCCGCCAGGCGGTGGACGAGCCGCGTGCGGAACCAGAAGTGCTCGACGAGGTCGACCCGGCCGAAGTCGCTGCGTCCGATCCGCCCGGCGCGGTCCAGGGAGTCGATCACCGCGTGCGGGTCGGGCGCGAGCGTGAAGACGACCGGCAGGCCGAGTTCCCGGGCGACATCCGCCGCGGCGAGGCTGCCGACGTCCGCCATCCGCAGGTGCAGGACGTCGGCTCCGCCCGCGGCGCGCAGGATCCGCCGGATGCCGCGTCGCGTCGCGACGCGCAGCGGCCAGGCCCGGGCGGACGGCACGGGGTCGCTCAGGAGCGGGATGCGCCCGTACTCGTGGCCGCGCTCCGACGCCTCCACCGCCACGAGGTCGGCGAGCGCCGCGGCGACCGACCCGCGGGAGAGCGTGATCACCCGGTCCACGGGCGACTCGGGGTCCCTGACGAGGGCGTCGCCGAGCCGGACGAGCAGGGTCGCGATCCCGCCGTTGTCGCCGGCGCCCGCCGACCGCAGTCCCGGGTCGATGTCCGCGTGGAGGAACAGCTGCGCCACGGTCAGGCTCGCACCGTCGCGGCGGCGCATCGGGCCCGTCGCGGCCAGGTCGGCGAGCGCGAGCCCGGCGACGGCTCCGAGGTACCCGTCGGCGCCCGCGATCGCCTCGAGCGTCGAGACGACCGTGCCGGGGTCGTCCCGTTGGCCCAGCGCCGCGATCGCGGCGACGCGGACCGGCTCCGGCTCGTCCGGATCGGCGGCGAGTCGCACGAGCGGGGCGGTCGCGAGGGGATCGCGGACGAGTCCGAGGGTCTCGACGAGCCGTGCTCGCGCCTCCGCCTCCCCGATGCCGAGCAGGCCGCCCTCGACGCCGGCGACCAGCGGTGCCGGCGCGAAGCCGGACCACTGCTCGAGCGATCGCTGGGCGAGCATGCCCGCGAATCCTCCGCGCACGACCATCCCCAGGAGGCCGCCCACGGCCTCGTGCCGCGGCAGGCCCGATCCCAGGGCCCATGCGGCGTGCTCCCGCAGGAACTCCCGGTCGTCGCCGAGCAGGCCGACCAGCACTCGCGAGGCCTCGTCGTCGAGCATGCCGGCGAGCGCGTGCGTGGCGGCGATCGCGGCGAGCTCGTCGCCGCCGCTCGCGACCCGCTCGAGCAGCCGGATGGTGCGGGCGCCG
>NZ_SDPL01000166.1 GCF_004135055.1 Agromyces binzhouensis
GCCGACGATGCGCTCCTCGCGGCTCATGCGCGCGCTCCAGCCGCGCGGGCCCGGACGTGCGTGACGCCGCCGTCGACCTCGAGCGCCGTGCCGGTGGTCGAACCCGAACGCGGGCTGGCCAGGTAGGCGATCGCGCCTGCGACCTCCTCGGGCGTGACCATGCGGCCGGTGGCCTGGCGGGCGTCGAGTGCGGCGCGCTCGGCGACGGGGTCGGCGAAGCCCTGGAGCATCCGCTCGACGAACGGAGTCGACACCGTGCCGGGGCTGACGCAGTTGACGCGGACGCCCTCACCGACGTGGTCCGTCGCCATCGCGTAGGTGAGCGCGAGGACGGCGCCCTTGGACGCCGAGTAGAGCGCGCGCTGCGGCAGGCCGTTGAGCGCCGCGATCGAGCAGAGGTTGACGACGGATGCCGCCTCGGAGCGCCGCAGCCACGGCAGCGCCGCGGCGGTGACGCGGGCCATCCCGACGACGTTGACGTCGAGGACGCGCGACCACTCGGCGTCGTCGTTGTCCTCGACCGTGCCCACGGCGCTGATGCCGGCGTTGTTGACGACGACGTCGATGCCGCCGAGCCGCTCCGCGATCGCTGCGACGGCGTCGGCGACCGACGTGCGATCGGAGACGTCGGCGGGGAACCCGACGAGCGGTTCCGGCAGGCCGTCGATGGACCGGTCGAGTACGGCGACGCGCGCGCCGCGGGCTGCGAGCTCCTGTGCCGCGGCGAGGCCGATGCCCGAGGCGCCGCCGGTGACGACCGCGACGAGCCCGTCGAACTCCTCGGCGCTCATGCCTGCACCATCCGCTGGCCGGCGCGGCCGAGGCCGTCGATCTCGAGCTCGACGGTGTCGCCGGCCCGCAGGTACGGGGTGCCCGGGAGGCCGAGCGCCACGCCCGCGGGGGTGCCGGTGTTGATGACGTCGCCCGGCTGGAGCACCATGAACTGGCTGAGGTACCAGATGACGTGGGCGACGGAGAACAGCATGTTCCCGGTCGAGCCGTCCTGGCGCAGCTCGCCGTTGACCCAGAGCCGCAGCCCGAGCCGCTGGGGGTCGTCGACCCGGGCCGCGGGCACGAGGTCGGGACCGAACGGGTTGAACGTCTCGCAGCTCTTGCCCTTGTCCCACTGGCCGCCGCGCTCGAGCTGGAACTCGCGTTCGGACACGTCGTGCGAGACCGCGTAGCCCGCGACGTGCGCCAGCGCGTCCTGGGGCGAGTCGAGGTAGCGCGCGGTCCGCCCGATGACGACGCCGAGCTCGACCTCCCAATCGGTCTTCGTGGAGTTCCGCGGGATCAGCACGTCGTCGTTGGGGCCGACGAGCGTGTACGGGTCCTTCATGAAGATCACCGGCTCTGCGGGCAGCGCGGCCCCAGTCTCCTCGGCGTGGTCGCGGTAGTTCAGGCCGATGCACACGATCTTGCCGGGGCGGGCGATGGGCGCGCCCACGCGCGCGGTGTCGCCGTCGAACTCGGGGAGCGTGTCGAGCGCCGCGCCGAGGCGCGCGATGCCGTCGCCGGCGAAGAACGCCCCGTCGTAGTCGGCCGCGACACCTCGGGCGTCGAGCACGCGGTCGCCGACGCGCACGACGGGCACCTCCTCGCCGGGGGCGCCCAGTCGGGCGAGGGTGAAGCTGTCGGTCATCGTGTGCCTTCCGTGTCGGGGAGCGAATAGAACCGGCGGGCCGTGCCGGCGAGGACGAGGTCCCGCTCGCGCGGGTCGAGGTCGGCGAGCAGGGCCTCGATGCCCGCGAAAACCCGCTCGTAGCCGCCCGCGATGAGCGAGACGGGCCAGTCGCCGCCGTACATGAGCCGTTCGGGGCCGAACACCGCGAGCGCGTGTTCGAACGCGGGCCGCACGGTCTCGACGGTCCAGTCGGCGGGGTCGCCGACGGCCGAGTACAGTCCGGAGACCTTGGCGTGCACGCGCGGGTTCTCGGCGACCCGGGCGATGAGCGAGGCCCACGGCTCGTGGTCGTCGGAGCCGATCGGCGGCTTGTTCAGGTGGTCGAGTACCAGGTCGAGGTCCGGGTGCTTCGCGGAGATCTCCAGTACCGCCTCGAGGTGCTCGGGCAGCACGCCGACGACGTCGAACGGGACGCCGGCCGCTTCGAGCACGCCGAGCCCAGCGTCGACGTCGTCGCGGAGCAGCCAGCGAGGGTCGGGTCGGTCGTGGATGAGGTTGCGGATGCCGCGGAAGAGCGGTCGACGTCGCAGCTCCTCGAGCCGCTCCGCCGCGCGCTCGGGCTCGTGAAGCGGCACGTAGCCGACCACTCCGACGACGAGCGGCTCGCCTGCCGCGACCTCGAACATGAAGTCGGTGTCCTCGTCGTTGTCGGCGGACTGTACGAGCACGGTGCCGGTCACGCCCGTCGCGGCGAAGGACGGGAGCACCTCGTCCATGCCGATGGACCGGTACAGCACGCCCGCTTCCGGCGTCAGCCAGCTGTAGCGCGCCCGGTCGAGGTCCCAGACGTGCTGGTGGGTGTCGATGATTCCGCTCATGCCGCCTCCCTGCAGGTCATGGTGAAAGGTCTGATGACTTGGGGCGCGGCACCTATGCTGAGCCCATGGGATCGCGTTCGAACGTCGTCATCGACGGAATCCGCCAGATGATCACGAGCGGCGAGCTCATGGCGGGCTCCCGGCTGCCGGTCGAGCGCGAGCTCGGTGCACGGCTCGGCGTCTCCCGCGGGCCCCTGCGCGAGGGCGTGCGTGCGCTCGTCGTCCTCGGGGTACTCGAGACCAGGCAGGGCGACGGCACCTACGTGACCTCGCTCGAACCCGGCCAGCTGCTCGAGCCGCTCGGCATGCTCGCCGAGCTCCAGAGCCCCGAGAACAGCGTGCACCTGCTCGCCGTGCGGCGCGTGCTCGAGCCCGAGGCCGCGGCGCACGCGGCGCTGCGGATCTCCGACGACGAGCTCGCCGAGGCGCGCCGGATCCTCGAGCGCGGCGAGGCGATCCTCTCGGTAGGGGACGACATCGACCTCGAGGCGACGATCGACGTCGACACCGAGTTCCATCGCCTCATCGCGACCGCGAGCGGCAACCCCGCGTTCGCGGCGATCATCGACGCGCTCGTCGGCCGGACGGCCCGCGCTCGGCTCTGGCGCGCCATCCACCAGCACGGGGCGGTGCACGACACCCAGCGAGAGCACCGCGCCATCCTCGACGCGCTCGAGGCGCATGACCCCGACCGCGCACGCATCCGCATGAGCGTTCACGTGCTCGGCGTCGAGGACTACACCGAGCGGCACGTCGACGAGCAGCCCGTCGACGACGTCGACTGACGACTCACGCATCGCGCACCAGGCCCCGCTCGGAGAGGGCGAGCCAGAACTCCTCGGGGATCGCCACACCGTACCGGTCGACGGTGCCCGCCACCTGGTCGGCGGTGCGCATGCCCACCACGACCGAGACGACGGCGGGATGCCGCAGCGGGAAGGCCACGGCGGCGTCGGGCAGCGACAGGCCGAACTCCTCGCAGACGTCGGCGATCGCGTTCGCGCGCGCGAGCACGTCGGCCGGCGCCGGACCGTAGTCGTAGGTGGCGTCGGCGGCCGGGCGCGGCTTCGAGAGCAGGCCGGAATTGTAGACCGCAGCGGCCACGATGCCGACGCCGCGCTCGAGCGCGAGGGGGAGCAGGTCGTCGAGGGCGCCCTGCTCGAGGAGCGTGTATCGACCCGCGAGCATGATCACGTCGACGTCGTGGCGTGCGACGAACTCGGCGGGCATCGCCGACTGGTTCATGCCGGCGCCGATCGCGCCCACGACGCCCTCGTCGCGGAGCTCGACGAGCGCGGGGATCGCCTCGGCATGGGCCTGCTCGCCGTGGTCGTCGGGGTCGTGGAGGTACGCGATGTCGATGCGGTCGAGCCCGAGCCGCTCGAGGCTCGCCTCGACAGAACGCCGCACGCCGTCGCGGCTGAAGTCCCATTCGCGGCGGAGCGTCGCGGGCACGGCGAAGCCGCCGTCGTCCATGGTCCCCTCGGGATACCCACTCGGCACGAGCAGTCGTCCGACCTTCGTGGAGAGCACGAACTCGTCGCGGGGCCGGTCGCGGAGCGCGTCGCCGAGCCGTCGCTCGGAGAGCCCGAGGCCGTAGTGGGGCGCGGTGTCGAAGTAGCGGATGCCCGCATCCCAGGCGGCGTCTACGGCTGCGCGCGCCTCCTCGTCGCCCGTCGGCCGGTACAGGTTGCCGAGCTGCGCGGCGCCGAACCCGAGCTCGGTGAGGGCAGCGCCGGACCGCAGGGTGCGACTCAACATCGAGGAACCTCCATGGGACGACATGACTGCATAAAGGTTAGATGATTCGGTGTCGAAACTCCATTTCTCTGTCACAATGGCTGGGAACACGGCGCAAAGGTCTCCTCAATTCCGGCGCCGGACCACGGACATCCGCTTGGAGGATCAATGCTGACCGCCGCGTACACGGGCGACTCGACCATCACCGTCTCGGAGGCGGAACCCCGACCGCCCGCGCCCGGGCAGGTACAGATCCGCGTCGCCTACGTCGGCCTCTGCGGCACCGACCTGCACATCCTGCACGGCAGCATGGACGCCCGGGTCCAGACCCCGCTGGTGTTCGGCCATGAGATGAGCGGGACGATCGCCGCGCTCGGCGAGGGCGTCACCGGATGGGGCCTCGGCGATGCCGTCACCGTCATGCCCCTCGCGTGGGACGGAACGTGCCCCGCCTGCCTCGCGGGCAACGAGCACATCTGCCAGAACCTCGACTTCATCGGCATCGACTCGCCCGGCGCCCTGCAGGCGGTCTGGAACGTTCCTGCCGACGTGCTCGTCGCCCTCCCCCATGGCATCGCGCTCGACGCCGCAGCGCTGGTCGAGCCCGTCGCGGTCGCCGTGCACGACGTGCGCCGGTCCGAGATCGCACCCGGCGAGAAGGCCGTCGTGATCGGCGGCGGACCCATCGGCGTGCTCATCGCGACCGTCGCGCGCGCCTTCGGTGCCGAGGTCGCGGTCATCGAGCTCGACGCGAACCGCCGCGAGCAGATCGCCGGACTCGGCTTCGCCACGCTGGACCCCTGCGAGGTCGACCAGGTCGCCTGGGTCGAGCAGTGGACCGACGGCGCCGGGGCGGACGTCGTCTTCGAAGTGTCGGGCGCCGCGGCCGCGGTGCTCGGCGCGACCTCGTTGGCCAAGGTCCGCGGCACGCTCGTCGTCGTCGCCATCCACCCGCAGCCGCGCGAGATCGACCTGCAGCGGGTCTTCTGGCGCGAGCTGCGCATCCTCGGCGCACGCGTCTACCAGCGCACCGACTTCGAGCGAGCGGTCGAGCTCGTCGCCGACGGCACCATCCCGAGCGACCTGCTCATCACGAAGGTCGTGCCGCTGGCCGAGACCCGGGCCGCCTTCGACGACCTCGAGGGAGGCCGCGCGATGAAGGTGCTGGTGGACGTGCAGGCGGGCCAGGAGACGACCGGCGAGGAGGCCGCGGCATGAGCGTCAGCTTCGACCTCACTGGAACCACCGCACTCGTCACGGGCGCCAAGCGCGGCATCGGCTTCGCGATGGCCGAGGCGCTCGCGGCCGCCGGCGCCGACATCATCGCCGTGAGCGCCAGCCTCGAGACCGAGGGCAGCGCCATCGGCGCCGCCGTCGCTGCGCACGGGCGGACCTTCGAGGCGCACGCGGTCGACTTCGCCGACCGCGACGCGGTCCTCGCCTTCGCCGAGTCGCTCGGCGGCCGCCGCATCGACATCCTCGTGAACAACGCCGGCACCATCGAGCGGGCGCCCGCAGCGGAGCATCCGCTCGAGCTCTGGGACCGCGTCGTCGAGGTGAACCTGTCGAGCCAGTTCGTGCTCACGCAGGTCGTCGCCAAGGGGATGCTCGAGCGCGGGCACGGCAAGGTGATCTTCACCGCGAGCCTGCTGAGCTTCCAGGGCGGCATCAACGTGCCCGGGTACACGGCTGCGAAGTCCGGCATCGCCGGGCTCGTCAAGGCGCTCGCGAACGAGTGGACCGCGAAGGGCGTCACCGTCAACGGCGTCGCGCCGGGCTACATCGCGACCGACAACACGCAGGCGCTCCGCGCCGACCCCGACCGCTCGAAGGCGATCCTCGATCGGATCCCGGCCGGGCGCTGGGGTCGCGCCGACGACATCGCGGGCGCCACAGTCTTCCTCGCCTCGCCCGCCGCGGACTACGTGTCGGGCGTCGTCCTCCCGGTGGACGGCGGATGGCTCGGCCGATGATCCTCGACGGCGAGCGGTTCGTCCCAGTCATCGTCCTCGACGACGCGGACCGGGCGGTCCCGGTCGCCGAGGCGCTGCAGCGCGGCGGCATCCGCTGCGCCGAGATCACGCTCCGCACCACGGCGGGCATCGACGCGATCGCGGCGCTCCGCGACCTGCCCGACTTCACGGTCGGGGCCGGCACCGTGCTCGCGCCCGACGACGTGGACCGCGTCGTCGACGCCGGCGCCCGGTTCGTGGTGAGCCCCGGGCTCGCGGACGACG
>NZ_SDPL01000167.1 GCF_004135055.1 Agromyces binzhouensis
CGTGCCCTCCTCGACCAGCGCCGCCAGCTCGGCGACGTGCGCCGGCTCGGCGAGGCCCGCGGCATCCGCGCCCTGCGCGTTCGCGAGGCGCGTGAGCTCGCCGGTCCACCACTTGCGGGCGGCAGCGGGGGTCGCACCCGCGTCGATCGTCGCGGCGACCTCGTTCAGGAGCCCGCCGTTCGCGACGTCCTGGAACTCGAGGTCGGTGAAGCCCCACTCCGCCTTCAGCCGACGCCGACGCGCGGCCGGCGGCTCGGGCAGCGCGGCGCGGAGTTCCTCGATCACCGCAGGGTCGGGCACGACCGGGAGCAGGTCGGGCTCGGGGAAGTACCGGTAGTCGTCGGCGTCGGACTTCGGGCGGCCCGGGCTCGTGGTCCCGGTGTCCTCGTGCCAGTGGCGGGTCTCCTGCGTGATCGTGCCGCCGTCGGCGAGGATCGCCGCCTGGCGCTGGATCTCGTATCGGACCGCCCGCTCGACCGAGCGCATGGAGTTGACGTTCTTGGTCTCGGTGCGCGTGCCGAACTTCTCCTGGCCCTTCGGACGGAGCGAGACGTTCGCGTCGCAGCGGAGGTTGCCCCGCTCCATGCGCGCCTCGGAGATGCCGAGCGAGAGCACGATGTCGCGAATCGTCGCCACGTAGGCGCGCGCGAGCGCGGGAGCATCCGCGCCGGCGCCGACGATCGGCTTGGTCACGATCTCGACGAGCGGCACGCCCGCGCGGTTGTAGTCGACGAGCGAGTACTCGGCGCCCTGGATGCGGCCGGTCGTGCCGCCGACGTGGGTGAGCTTGCCCGCGTCCTCCTCCATGTGCGCGCGCTCGATCGCGACCTCGAACGTGCGCCCGTTCTCGAGCTCTACCTCGACCGAGCCCTCGAAGGCGATCGGCTCGTCGTACTGCGAGATCTGGTAGTTCTTGCCGAGGTCGGGGTAGAAGTAGTTCTTCCGGGCGAACCGGCTCGACGGCGCGATCGAGCAGCCGAGCGCGAGCCCGAGCGAGATCGAGAACCGCACCGCGGTGCCGTTCACGGCCGGGAGCGAACCCGGAAGGCCCATGTCGACGGGCGCGACGAGCGTGTTCGGCTCGGCGCCGTGGAACTCGTCGTTCGCCGGGTTCGGCGCCGACGAGAACATCTTCGTCCGGGTGTTGAGCTCGACGTGCACCTCGAGCCCGATGACCGGGTCGAAGCGCTCGAGCGCCTCGTCGAAGTCCATCAGTGCTGCGCGCGCCATCAGACCACGCCCTCCTCGGTCGCCATGAGTTCGTGGGTGGACAGGTCGGGCGCCTGGGCGAGCAGCGGCCCGCCCCAACGGTCGACGAGGAGCGCCTCGAGGGCGCCGCCGACGTTGTACAGTCGCGCGTCCTCGCGCGCCGGCGCGAGGAACTGGATGCCGACCGGCAGGCCGTCCTCCGGAGCGAGGCCGGCGGGGACCGAGATGCCGGGCACGCCCGCGAGGTTCGCGGGGATCGTCGCGACGTCGTTGAGGTACATCGACAGCGGGTCGTGCAGCTTCTCGCCGAGCTTGAACGCCGTGGTCGGCGCGGTGGGCGTGGCGAGCACGTCGACCTCCGCGAACGCGGCGTCGAAGTCCTGCTGGACCAGGGTGCGGACCTTCTGGGCGCTGCCGTAGTACGCGTCGTAGTAGCCGGCCGAGAGCGCGTACGTGCCGAGGATGATGCGGCGCTTGACCTCGGGACCGAACCCCGCCTCGCGGGTCGCGGCCATGACCTCCTCGACCGTGCCGCCGCCCTCGGGCACGACCCGGAGGCCGAAGCGCACCGAGTCGAACTTCGCGAGGTTGGAGGACGCCTCGGCGGGCAGGATCAGGTAGTACGCGGCGATGGCGTACTCGAAGTTCGGCGCGCTCACCTCGACGATCTCGGCGCCGTTCGCCTGGAGCAGCTCGAGCGACTCGTGGAAGCGCTGGCGGACGCCCGCCTGGAAGCCGTCGGAGTCGAGCTCCTTGACGACGCCGATGCGCAGGCCCGAGACATCCGCTCGCCGGACCGCCTCGGCCATCGACGGCCACGCCTCGGGGATCGAGGTCTGGTCGTGCGGGTCGTGGCCGGCGATGACGTCGTGGAGCAGCGCCGCGTCGAGCACGGTGCGGCTCACCGGGCCGATCTGGTCGAGCGACGAGGCGAGCGCGATCGAGCCGTACCGGCTCACGCCGCCGTAGGTGGGCTTGGTGCCGACGGTGCCGGTCACGTGCGCCGGCTGGCGGATCGAGCCGCCCGTGTCGCTGCCGAGCGCGAGCGGCGCCTCGAACGCCGCGACGGCCGCGGCCGATCCGCCGCCCGAGCCGCCGGGGATGCGATCGAGGTCCCACGGGTTGTGCGTCGGGCCGTAGGCCGAGTGCTCGGTCGACGACCCCATGGCGAACTCGTCCATGTTCGTCTTGCCGAGCGGCACCATGCCGGCCTCGCGGACCTTGCGCACGGGCGTCGCGTCGTACGGCGGGATCCAGCCCTCGAGGATGCGCGAACCCGACGTGGACGGCATCCCCTTGGTCACGAGGACGTCCTTGATGGCGATCGGCACGCCGGCCAACGGGCCGAGCTCCTCGCCGGCGGCACGACGTCGGTCGACGTCGGCGGCGGTCTCGAGCGCCTCGGCGTTCACGTGCAGGAACGCGTGGACCGCGCCGTCGACGTTCGCGATGCGGTCGAGGTGCGCCTTCGTCGCCTCGACCGACGAGACCTCGCCGGAGGCGAGCTTCGCGGCGAGGTCGGCGGCGCTCAGCCGGATCAGGTCGCTCACTGCTCCTCCCCCAGGATCGCCGAGACCACGAAGCGCGTGCCGTCGTGCTCGGGGGCGCCCGACAGCGCCTGCTCGACGCTCAGCACGTCGGCCGGCACGTCCTCGCGAAGCGGGTTGTGCAGCGGGATCGGGTGGCTGGTGGGCACCACGTCGGGCGTGGCCACCTCGCTCACCTTCTCGACCGCCTGCATGATCTGGCCGAGCTCCGTCGTGAGGTGCTCGATCTCTTCCTCGGTGAGCGCGATACGTGCGAGGTTCGCGAGGTGCGCGACCTGCTCGGCGCTGATTTCAGACATGCTGCTCCGTCGTCCGGGAATGGGGATGCAGCAATCCTATCGAGGCGCGCCGAACAGGCCGACGCCGTACTTCTGCAGCAACTCGTACGCCTCGCCGTACGTCGCCGGCTCCGATTCGCCGTCGCCGTACTCGGCGACGAGCAGGCCGAGCAGTCCCTTCTCGGGCGGGCTGAGCGGGGCGGTGCGATGCGCGTCGCCCGGATGCGACGGCGCCTACTCGGGGTTCGGCGGCGTGTACTGCAGCGTGGTCGCCGGCCACGCCGCCGTACCTCGGCAACTCGCGTCATGTCGCGCCGGGCGCGCCCTCCTGGCGCGGGACCTCGGGCGACTCGTCGTGCTCGCCGGCCTGCACCTTCGGCCCTCCCGCCCTCACCCGACGAGCGCGTCGGGCCCTTCCGTCACCAGGATCGCGAACTGCGCGGCGTCGATCACGCGGACGCCGAGTTCCTCCGCCTTCGCGAGCTTCGACCCGGCGCCGGGGCCGGCTGCGACGAAGTCGGTCTTCTTCGACACGCTCGACGCCGCCTTGCCTCCCGCCGCGATGATCGCCTCCTGCGCGCCCTCGCGCGTGAACCCCTCGAGGCTGCCGGTGGCGACCACGGTGAGTCCGGCGAGCACGCCGCCGGCCTCGGCGGCCCGCCCCGGGCCGGGGTGGTCGGGCGTCGTGAACCGGACGCCGGCCGCTGCCCAGCGCTCGACGATGTCGCGGTGCCAATCGACGTCGAACCACTCGAGCAGCGAGTCGGCGATGATCCCGCCGACCCCCTCGACCTCGGCGAGTTCCTCGCGGCTCGCGGAGCGGATCGCGTCGAGCGAGCCGAAGTGGTCGGCCAGCGCTCGCGCCGCCACCGGTCCGACGTGCCGGACGTTGAGCGAGACGAGGATCCTCCAGAGCGGCTTGGTCTTCGCCTTCTCGAGTTCGGAGAGGAGCTTCGTGGCCGCCTCCGACGGGAGCAGCTCGCGATGGTCCTTCCGGATCCCGGCCGCCCGGCGCTCGGCGGCCGACATCTGCTCGGTGCCCGGCGGATAGGTGACCCGGACCTTCTGGAAGGGTGCTCGTCGAACCTCCTCGCCGGTCACCGGGTCGGTTCGCGGTTCGCCGGTCTCGGCGTCGCGGACGATGACCTCGATCGGGACGAGTTCGTCGACCGTGAGGTCGAAGAGCCCAGCCTCGGTCACGAGGGGCGGCGTCGACGGGACGACGGGCTGGGTGAGCGCGGCCGCCGTGACCTCGCCGAGCGCCTCGATGTCGAGTGCGCCCCGCGAGCCGATGTGCTCGACCCGGCCGCGGACCTGCGCCGGGCAGCTGCGCGCGTTCGGGCAGCGGAGGTCGATGTCGCCCTCCTTCGCGGGGCGCAGCGGCGTCCCGCACTCGGGGCAGCGCTCCGGCATGCGCCATTCGCGCTCGGTGCCGTCGCGGAGTTCCTCGACCGCGCCGAGGATCTCGGGGATGACGTCGCCCGCCTTGCGCAGCACCACCGTGTCGCCGATCAGGACCCCCTTGGCCTTCACGACCTCCTGGTTGTGGAGCGTCGCCTGCTCGACCGTGCTCCCCTGGACCTTCACCGGCGCCATGACCGCGTACGGCGTCGCGCGACCCGTGCGGCCCACGCCGACGCGGATGTCGAGGAGCTTCGTGTGCACCTCCTCCGGCGGGTACTTGTACGCGATCGCCCACCTCGGCGCGCGACTCGTCGCACCGAGTTCGTCGTGCAGCGCCAGTTCGTCGATCTTCACGACGATGCCGTCGATCTCGTGCTCGACGTCGTGACGGTGCTCGCCGCGATCGGCGATGAACGCGGTGACCTCGTCGATCGTGTCGAACACCCGCGAGTGCGGGGAGACCGGGAGCCCCCACCCGGACAGCAGCCCGTAGATCTCGGACTGGCTCGACACGGGCGGGTCCTGCCACGCGCCGATGCCGTGCAGGTGGAGGGCGAGCCGGCCGAGCCGCTCGCGCATGAGCTCGAGTTGCAGCGGGCTCTTGTTCTCGCGCCGCTGCCGGAGGCTGCCCGCGGCGGTGTTCCGGGCGTTCGCGAATTCCGGGAAGCGGGTCGGGATCGCCTCGTCGGCCCGACCCTTCGCACGCTGCTCCGCGGCGAACTCGGCCTGCAGCGCATGCTGGCGCTCGTTGAGCGCCTCGAAGTCCGCGGACCGCAGGAAGACCTCGCCGCGCACCTCGAAGAACGACGGGAACCCCGCACCCTCGAGCCGACGCGGAATCGCGGGGATGAACTCGACGTTCTCGGTGATGTCCTCGCCCACGCGACCGTCGCCCCGCGTCGTCGCGGTCTCGAGCACGCCGTCGCGATAGGCGAGGCTGATCGCGAGTCCATCGATCTTGAGTTCGGAGAGCCAGCGGACCGGCCGCCCTGCGGCGCCCTGCGCCTTCGTCGCCCACTCGGCGAACTCGTCGAGGCTGAACACGTTGTCGAGGCTCAGCATGCGCTCGGCGTGCTCGTGAGACGGGAAGCCGGCGGAGACGAGCGCCGCACCGACCTGCTGCGTCGGGCTGTCCTGACCGGCCAGTTCCGGGAACGCCCGCTCGAGGGCCTCGAGCCGGTGGAAGTCGGCGTCGTACTCGGCGTCGCTGACGAGGCTCACGCCCTCGGAGTAGTACGTCGTCCGGTACCGATCGATGCGCTCGCGGAGCGCCTCGGACTCGATGCGGGCGTCGTCGAATTCGGTGGGGATGTCGCTCACGGAGTCATCCTAGAAGCCGCCGCCGACGTCGCTGCAGCGGAGAGCGGCGCGCGCGCGATGTCCCGGTGGCGGCTCGCACGGACGCGGATCGGGGCGCGCGGATCCCCGCGCGCCCCGATCGTCGTGGAACCGCCCGACTACGCGCCGAACCCGACGGCGTCGACCTTCCGGTGGTAGCGGGTGCCCGCCTTGCCGCCGAGGACCGCGCCGCCGAGCGTGACGACGACGAGGAGCACCAGGGTGACGATGCCGGCCACCGTGAGCTCGCCCTCGTTGACGGGGATGCGCGGGAACGTGTTGAGCGTCGCGAGCACGTCGTACCGGGTGCCGGCGAGCGCGGCGAGCGCCGCACCGACGACCGCCATCACGATCGCCCAGAGCCAGACCGCGACGCCCTGCTTCAGCCCGTTGAAGCGCGCCATCCGCCCGGCGACGTAGCCGCCCGCGAAGTACGCGACGAACAGCGCGACCAGCAGCGCGATCGCGCCGACGACGCCGATCGTCTGCGGATCCTCCGCGACGGCGTCGTCGACGGCGGCTCCGACGTTGCCGAGCCCGAGCGCCGCCCCCGTGCCGGCGAGGAACGCGGTGAGGAGCGCGCCGAGGCCGAGCGCGGTCAGCCAGCCGAAGAACGCCGCGCCGAACTTGATGCCGCCGAACCGCTCCCGCTCCCGGTCGATGACGGCCGCCCGCACCGCCGGGTCGGCGAGCGGGCGCTC
>NZ_SDPL01000168.1 GCF_004135055.1 Agromyces binzhouensis
TCTCCGCCGCGCTCATGCTCGGCCGGTCGCGCCGGAGCGTGCTCGTCGTCGACGGCGGGCGGCCGCGGAACGGTCCGGCCCAGCACATGCACGGCGTGCTCGGCCGCGACCACACGTCGCCGCTCGACCTGCTCGCGGCGGGCCGAGCCGAGCTCACGCGCTACGACGTCGCGATCGAGTCGGGCGAGGTCGCCGACGTCGCCGAGGTCGAGGCGGATGCCGCGGGGCCGGCCGGTCCCGCCTTCGAGGTCGTGCTCGACTCCGGCGAACGGCACCTGGCGCGCCGCCTGCTCGTCGCGACGGGACTGCGCGACGAGCTGCCCGACATCCCGGGCCTCGCCGACCAGTGGGGTCGGGGCGTCGCGCTCTGCCCGTACTGCGAGGGGTGGGAGTCCCGCGACCGGCGGATCGCGGTGATCGCCTCGAGTGCCGCGAACGCCCACCAGGCGCAGCTCCTGCGCCAGCTCTCGGCCGACGTGGTGTTCTGCACGCAGGGCGCCGTGCTCACCCCGGCCGCACGGGCCGGGCTCGACGCGCGGGGCATCGTGGTCGAGGAGCGGCGCGTGGTCGAGGTGTTCTCGGACGAGGGCGGCCGGCTCCGGGGCATCCGACTGGAGGACGGCGGCGAGTGGGAGGCCGACGCGGTCTTCGTCGCGCCGAAGGCGGTGCCGCACGACGCGGTGCTGCGGCGGCTGCGTGCCCGGTCGATGCGGCAGGGCGGCGTCGACCAGGTGCTGGTCGACGAGGACGGCCGCACGAGCGTCCGCGGGCTCTACGCCGCGGGCAACGTCGTCGGGTCGCGTTCGTCGGTGCCGTGGGCGATGTCGTCGGGGAGCCTGACGGGCGCCGCGATCAACGCCGACCTCGTCGACGAGGACATCCGCGCCGCGCTCGAGGCGCGCGGCTGAGCCGACCGGCTGGTCGGAGCCCGTCACGCGTCGACTCGTCCGCGAGCGTCGATGCCGGCGCGTTCATCGTGCGGGCAGCCCACCGCGACATCCGGGGGTTCGCCGTATGCCCGCCGACGGCGACGCTGGATACCGTCGCGGCATGACCACGACCGAGACCCCCGTCACCGCCGATCCCGCTGCCGGAGGCGGCCCATCGCCCGCCTCGCCACCCCGTCGTACCGGGGGCCGCATCGGCCTGGCATGGGTGCTGCTCTCGTCGCTCGGGATCGCGGCGTTCGCGGTGGCACCGTACCTGACCGCGTCCCTCGAGGCCCTCGCCGACTCGGGGACGGGCGGACTCGCCGACCACTACGCGGCACAGCCGCCGGCCGTGCTCGTGGCGTTCTACGTCCACATCGTCGCGGGCGGGATCGCGCTCGCCGCGGGCCCGTTCCAGTTCTGGCGAGGGCTCCGCGACCGCGCACCCGGCCTGCACCGGTGGACGGGTCGCGTCTCCCTCGTCGCCATCGCGATCGCGGGCCTCGCGGGGCTCGCGCTCGCGCCGTCCAGCGCCGCCGGTCTCGTCGGCACGTTCGGGTTCGGAACGCTCGCCGTGCTGTGGCTGCTCTCCGGATGGCGAGGGTACCGTGCCATCCGTCGCGGCGACGTGCCGTCGCACCGTGCCTGGATGATGCGGACCTTCGCCCTCACGTACGCCGCGGTGACACTCCGGCTGTGGCTGCCGCTGCTGATGTTCGCGCAGGTGCTGTTCGCCGGGGCGGGCGGGTTCGATGCGGATGCCGCGTTCGCGAACGCGTACGCCGCGGTGCCGTTCCTCTGCTGGCTGCCGAACCTCATCGTGGCGGAGTGGCTGATCAGGAGGCGTGGCCTGCCGTCGTACCGGCTCGTCGCGGGTCAGGGCACGCGGTAGCCCGCGGCGCGGACCAACTCGTACCACTCGGCGCGCGTCAACGGCACGTCGGAGCCCTGTGCGGCCCCCGCGACGCGCTCGGGCGTCGTCGTGCCCAGCACGACCTGCATGTCGGCCGGGTGCCGCGTGATCCACGCCGTCGCGATCGCGATCGCGGGGACGTCGTAGGCCGCCGCGAGGCGGTCGATGACGGCGTTCAGCTCGGGGTAGTCGGGCGAGCCGAGGAAGACGCCCGTGAAGAAGCCGGCCTGGAACGGCGACCACGCCTGGATCGTGATGTCGTGGAGCCGGCAGTAGTCGACGATGCCGCCGCCGTCGAGGTTCATGGACTGCTCGACGCCCTGCATGTTGGCTGCGAGGCCCTGCGTCACGATCGGCGAGTGGGTGATCGAGAGCTGCAGCTGGTTCGCGACGATCGGCTGGCTCACCGACCGCGTGAGCAGGTCGATCTGCGCGGGCGTGTGGTTCGAGACGCCGAACCGGAGCACCTTGCCGGCGGCCTCGAGCTCGTCGAAGGCGCGCGCGACCTCGTCGGGCTCGACGAGGGCGTCGGGGCGGTGCAGGAGGAGGACGTCGATGCGGTCGGTGCCGAGGGCCTGCAGCGACCCGTCGACCGACTCCATGATGTGCTCGTACGAGAAGTCGAAGTACGGGCCGTCCTTCACGATGCCGGCCTTGGTCTGGATGGTGATCTCGTCGCGCTGCGACGGGGTCAACCGCATGGCCTCGGCGAACCGGCGCTCGCAGCCGTGGAGCTCGTCGCCGTAGACGTCGGCGTGGTCGACGAAGTCGATCCCGGCGTCGCGGGCGGTGCGGACGAGTTCGCGGACGGCGTCGTCGCTCATCCGGTCGATGCGCATCAGGCCGAGCACGACGTTCGGGACGGCGAGGTCTCCGCCGCCGAGCTGGATGGTCTTCATCGATTCGACTCCTGTCATCGTGGGTGCTGATTCACGATAGGCACCGCAGATTCAGAAGTCCAACAACTTTCATTCATGGCATTCAGAAGTAGACTGGATGGATGGACCTGCGGCAGATGGAATACCTCGTGACGCTCGCGGACGAGCAGCAGTTCACCAGGGCCGCGGCCATCTGCGGGGTGTCGCAGTCGGGCCTCTCGGCCGCGATCCGGAGCCTCGAGGACGAACTCGGCACGACGCTGTTCGATCGCACGACCCGCCGGGTGGAACCCACCGACGCAGGTCGCGCCCTCCTCCCCCACGCCCGGATGATGCTCGCCCAGGCGGGCGCCGCGCGCGACGCGGTGCTCCGGGCCGCGCACGAGCTCTCCGGCAGCCTCCGCATCGGCGCCGAGCAGTGCCTCGGCTTCGTCGACGTCGGCGCGCTGCTCGAGCGCATCCGGCGCCGGTACCCGCTCGTCGACCTCGACTTCACCCAGGCGGGCTCGCGCGACCTGGTCGCGCGGGTGCGCGACGGCGACGTCGACCTCGCCTTCGTCGCCGGCACCGACGTCCCGGGGCGGATGCCGCGGACCGAGCTCGGCCGTCGACCGCTCGTGCTCCTGGTCCCGCCGAGTCATCCGCTCGCCGGCGCCGGCGTCGTCGACTGGCACGACCTGCGCGACCTCGACTTCGTCGACTTCCACGAGTCGTGGGCGGTGCGCGCGCTGAACGACGCCGCCTGCGCCGAGCACGGGACGGCGCGCCGCATCCGCTGCACGGTCGACGACGTGCACACCCTGCTCGACCTGGTGCATCGCGAACTCGGCGTCGCCCTCGTGCCGCAGCACATCTCGGCGAAGCCGCAGGCGGCCGGGCTCGTGCCGCTCGCGCTCCCGGCGTCCGCCCCGCCGTGGGTCGTCTCGCTGATCGCCGGCGAATCGTCGGCCGCGTCGTCCTCGGTCGTCCTCGAGCTCCTCGACGCCGACCTCGCGCTCAGTGCCTGAGCACCGGATCAGTCCGCCGGTCGGCGTCCGCGCGTCGGTGACGCCGAGTGGGCGGCGGACGGCAGCTCCAGGGTCATGAAGACGCTGTTCGGGTCGATGGCGTAGCCGGCGAACGGGGGGCACTCGCGGAACCCGTACTTCGCGTAGAGGGTGCGCGCCGGGCGGAAGAACTCCTCCGCCCCCGTCTCGAGGCTGACCCGCGCGTACCCGCGGCGCGCCGCCTCCGCGAGGACGTGGTCGAGCAGGCGTGCGCCGATGCCGCGGCCCCGAGCCGCGGCATCCGTTCGCATCGACTTCAGCTCGCCGTGCCCGGCTTCGAGCTCCTTCAGCGCCACGCAGCCGAGCAGCTCGTCGCCGTAGCCGATGGTCCAGAACGTCACCTCGGGCACCGAGAGCCCGGAGACGTCGAGGGCGTGCACGCTCTCGGCGGGCGAGGTCGCGTACATGTCGGCGAGGTGGTCCTCGAGCAGGCGGATGACGCGGGGGTCGGCGAGATCGGCCGGGCGGATGTCGAGGGCGGGGACGGTGCTCACGGGTCCATTCTCCCCGGCGGGTGTTTCGCGCTCGTGTCGGCGGTCGATGCGGGTGCGGCTCGCTCCGGACCCGCATCGACCGTCCGCCGCCCGACGCGACTCGCTCGGATCAGGCTTCGCTGGAGACCAGGAACTTCATGCCCTTGCCGCTGCGGAGGGCGTGGATCGTCTCCTCGACGGCGTCGAAGCCGACCTCGTCGACCCAACCGGTCGTGTCGTAGAGGCCGTCGGCCATCGCGGCGATGACGGCGTCGAAGTCCTCGGGCAGGTAACCGAGTGCGCCGACGATCTCGGTCTCGCCCATCACGAGCTGGGTCGGGAAGAACTCCATGGTCCTCTCGTGGAGCGCGACGACGACCACGCGACCGAGCGGTGCGAGGTTCGCGAGGGCGGATGCCACGGCGACGCCGACGCCGGCCGCGTCGAACGCGACGTCCACGCCGTCGCCGTTCGTGAGCTCGGCGACGCGGGCGGCCAGGTCCTCGCTCGTGGGGTCGACGACGGTCGCGCCGAGCGCCTCGACGGCCGCACGACGGACCGGGCTCGGCTCCGAGACGATGACGTTCTCGACGCCGTGGCCCTTGAGGGCGAACCACACGCCGACGCCGATCGGGCCGGCGCCGGCGATGAGCGCCGTGCCCCCGGCCTTCACGCCGCTCTTCTCGACGGCGTGCCAGGCGACGGCCATCGGCTCGACGAGGGCGCCGAGACGCAGGTCGACCGACTCGGGCAGCACGTGCAGCTTGCTCGCGTCGACGGTGGTGAACTCGGCCATGCCGCCGCCGTGCGAGGTGAGGCCGTGGAAGCCGATCGTGCGGCAGGCGTTGAACGCGCCCTTGCGGCACGCGGCGCACTGGCCGCAGTTGTAGATCGGCCAGACCGCGACGCGGTCGCCGACCGTCACGCCCTCGACACCCTCGCCGAGCTCGACGACGGTGCCGGCGAACTCGTGGCCGAGCACCTGGGGCAGCGTCGCGCCGGTCAGGGGGTGCGGGTGCTCGAGGTCGAGACCGGCCTCGGCGGGCGCGTAGTAGACGTGGAGGTCGGACCCGCAGATGCCGGCGTACGCGTTGCGCAGCTTCACCTGGCCCGGGCCCGGCGCGGGCTCCGCGATGTCCTGGACCCGCAGGTCCTCCTTGCCGTGGAAGACGACAGCTCGCATCGTGTGCGACTCCTTGCTCGTGGGACGTGGCTCGAGGGCGCGGCGGCCGCGGTTCATCCACGCGGTGCGACCACGAGTCGGGTGCCCGTCTTCGGACATCCGTGCTCCACGGTAGCACTTATCTGACATCTGTCCGATAATGGAGGAAGGAGGCGACATGGGCGAACTCGATCCCCGACAGGTGCGAACCCGCACCGCGCTGCACCGCGCCGTGCTGGAGACGGTCGAGCGGACGCCGCTGGCCGACGTGTCGGTCGCCGCCATCGCGCGCGCCGCGGGCATCAGCCGCGACACGTTCTATCGCCACGCGGCGAGCGTCGCCGAGGTGCTGGCGACCGCCCTGGCGGAGCGGCTCGATGCCGCAGTCGCCGAGTTCGCGACGTTCGAGGGTCCCGCGCGCGAGCGCTTCGAACGCGGCGAGCACCGACTGTTCGCGCATGTCGCACAGCACCGCGCCGTCTACCTGAACGCGATGGCGCCCGGGCTCGCGGAACCGGTGCGGGGCGTCCTCGTGGGGCGGATCGAGCAGGCCCTGGCCGAGTACCTCGACACCCACCCCGACGTCGCGCCCATCGCCGCCGGCCACCTCTCGCGGGCCGAGCACCACGCCCTCTACGCCGCCTACGGCGCCGCCGGCACCGTCGGCGTCATCGAGCACTGGCTGCGCGCCGGCGCCGTAGGCGACGCCGACGACATCGCCCGCAGCACGCTCGCGGTCTCGGCGCCGTGGTGGTGGGCCGACTGACGCGGTCGGCCCACCACCCGCGCCGGTCGTGAGGATCGACCGTGGCGGTCAGCGCCCGACCAGATCGTTGAACCAGCCGGGGCCGGCCACGGCGACGCCGCCGGCGAGCCGGGCGCGGAGTCCGCGGTCCGCGGTGACCACGAGCACGTCCTCCCCGGCGAGGGCGAGTCGAGCGGCCTCGTCGACGATCGCGCCGTCGCCGTCGGCGGCCGCACGCACGACGTCGATCCCGGCCGGAGCGGACGCCGGCTTCGCCCCGCCCTC
>NZ_SDPL01000169.1 GCF_004135055.1 Agromyces binzhouensis
CAGCGGAACCGAAGCCGTTGACGGCCGACAAGCTGCTGCTTCCGCCCGTTGCGCCCACCGGCGTCACGCCGGCCGAGGACCCCGCGTTCGCCCGGGTCGCGGGCGGAGTCAGGTCGTTCGCGGCGGCCAAGCGCGCCCACCCGCCCGCGGCGTCGAAGGCGAAGGAGGCGCAGGACGCCGCCGTCGCCCCGAGCGACGACCTCGCGGGCCAGGCCAAGGCCGCCAAGGCCGACTCGATGGACGCCCAGCAGCCGGGCACCTTCGACAAGAAGGCGTTCATCGCGGCCGTCAAGTCGGCGATCGAGGCGAAGTCGCCGAAGACCCTGAAGGAGGCCGACGACTACGCGAAGTCGGGGAAGGCCGGCGAGGTCAAGGGCGAGGTCAAGGGGCTCGTCGGACAGGGAAAGGAAGGCGCGGCGCACGACATCGAAGCGGCCACGGCGGCGCCGCCCGACCAGTCGAAGGCCGTGCCGAAGCCCGTCGCGCCGATGGCGGCCGAGAACCCGGGCCAGGTCGCGCAGATCCCCGCCGCGGGAGCCGCGCCGAAGCCCGCGCCGGCGGAGCAGCTCAACCTCGAGGCGGGCAAGCACGAGGTCGACCAGGAGATGGTCGACGCGAACGTCACGGACGAGCAGCTGGCGAAGTCGGGCGAGCCCGAATTCGAGGGCGCGCTCGCCGACAAGCAGACGGCAGCGGCGCACGCGGACTCGGCGCCTGGCGAGTACCGGGCCGTGGAGCAGTCGACCATCGCCCAGGGCAGGGCCCAGGCCGGCGCGGCCACTGCGGCCGGCGTGCAGGGCATGCAGGGGACCAAGGCGGCGGCGCTCGCCAAGCTCGTCGCCGACAAGGGGCGGACCAAGACGAAGGACGAGCAGCGACGGGCCGAGGTCACCACGAAGATCCAGGGCATCTTCACCGCCACCGAGACGGACGTGAAGAAGATCCTCGACGGCATCGACCCGAAGGTCGAGGCGGAGTTCGAACGGGGCGAGGCCGCTGCGAGGGCGCGCTTCGAGACGTACGTCTCGGCGAAGATGTCGGCCTACAAGCGAGACCGGTACGGCGGATGGCTCGGCGGCCTCCGCTGGGCCAAGGACAAGCTCTTCGGCATGCCCGACAAGGTCAACGAGTTCTACGTCGCCGGGCGCGAGCTCTACCTCGCGCAGATGGACGGCGTGATCGACCGCGTCGCGAACATCGTGGGCGGAGCCCTGACCTCCGCGAAGCAGCGCATCGCGAAGGGTCGCGGCGAGATCGCCTCCTACGTGAAGTCGCTGCCGAAGGACCTGCAGCGGGTGGGGTCGGAGGCCGCCAAGGAGATCGCCGACCGCTTCGATCAGCTCGAGAGCGAGGTCAAGGACAAGGAGAACGACGTCGTCCAGACCATCGCGACCAGGTACGTCGAGGCACGCAAGGGACTCGACGAGCGGATCGAAGCCCTCCAAGCGGAGAACCGGGGACTCGTCGACAAGGCGATCGGTGCGATCAAGGCCGTCATCAACACCATCCGCGAGCTCGCCGCGATGCTCCGGAACGCGCTCGCCCGGGCTGCGAGCGTCGTGGGGGACATCGTCGGAGACCCCGTCGGGTTCCTGGGCAACCTCATCAGCGGCATCAAGGGCGGCATCGACAAGTTCTTCGCCAACATCACCACCCACCTCAAGAAGGGCCTCATGGGATGGCTCTTCGGGCAGCTCGGCGAGGCGGGCATCGAGATCCCCGACACCTTCGACCTCAAGGGCGTGGTGAAGCTGCTCGCCTCGGTGTTCGGTCTCACCTGGGCGAACATCCGCAACCGCCTCGTGCGGCAGATCGGCGAGACGGCCATGGCGGCCGTCGAGCGCGGCGTCGAGGTCTTCCAGGTCATCAAGGACCAGGGCGTCGCCGGGCTCTGGGACAAGCTCGTCGAGAAGATCGGCGACGTCAAGGCGATGATCGTGGACCAGCTCCAGGACTTCGTGATCACCAGGATCATCACCGCGGGGATCACGTGGTTGATCAGCCTGCTCAACCCGGCCGCCGCGTTCATCAAGGCGTGCAAGCTCATCTACGACGTGGTGATGTTCTTCGTGAACAACGCCGCCCGCATCGCGCAGTTCGTCAACACCGTCATCGACGGCGTGATCGACATCGCCAAGGGACGCGTCGGCGTGGTCGTCGACAAGATCGAGAGCGCGCTGAGCCAGATGGTGCCGATCCTCATCGGCTTCATCGCCAGCGTCCTCGGCATCGGCGGCATCGGCGAGAAGATCCGGTCGATCATGAAGGCCATCCAGCGCCCCATCAACAAGGCGCTCGACGCGATCATCAGGACCGGCCTGAAGGTCGCCGGTCCGATCATCCGCGGCATCAAGGGCATCAGCACGAAGGTCAAGGCGAAGGTCGCGGCAGGCAAGGCGTGGGCGAAGGGGAAGGTCGAGGCCGGGAAGCAGCGGATTCGGGACCTCGCAGCGGTGATCCCGTCGGCCTTCGGCTTCTCTGCCGGTGGGAAGCCGCACCGAGTCTGGATCGAGCACGCCGCAGGACATCGGATCATGGTCGCGAGCGCGCCGACCGAAGCAAGCGTGCTGCTCGACCACTACGCGGCACAAGTGGCCGAGTTCCCCGACAACACCCCGAAGCGGCAGAAGGACAAGGCTGCTCTCAGTGGCCGTGTCGCCATCGCACGCAATCGACACGACGCAGTCCGGGGGGAGGTCGCGCTCCTGGAGAACGTGCGTGACATGGTCGCCGAACGGAACCGCCTGACGAGCAGGCAACGACGGTTCGCGGAGAGCCTCACCCAGCTGTTCGACGCCGTGCACCGGCAACGCATGAAGCTCGCCAGAGACGCGCCGAAGTACACGACACCCGGTGGCAAGGCGTCGGCCGGCTCCGTCCAATGCGTTGCGCGGTTCGTCGTGGACTGCGCACCTGGCGAGCGGGCGTATCCGACCAGAGGAGGCGCCGCGCCAGTGGGATCCCGCGGCGCACCTGGAACCAAGAAGGGCGGCCGGACGTTTCACGGCCTCGAATCCCCCGAGAGCGGCCTCACCGGTCAGATAGGCGGCTACGCGGTCGAGAGTGCCGAGGCTGCGCGGCACATCGAGCAGCGGGCGGAGTTCATCACCCGAGCCACCGGAGACGAAGCGCCGTCGACCCATGCGGAAGCTCGACTGCTCGCGCAGGTGGAGCGCATGGTCGCGGTTGACCCGGACTGGAAGCGGCGCGTTCGGACCGTCGAGATCCACGTCTCGCACAGTCCGTGCCCCAATTGCTCGGAGCGCCTCATCGCGCTCCACGAACTCTTGGAGAACCCGACCCTGAGGTTGGCGATCGTCCAGTGGGGCAAGCGCTACGAGGGCCCGTATCCGACGACCAGTCAGTCCATTGGCGCGCTGCGTCGGAAGTACTCCGTCATCGGACCGTGACCTCGGCCGCGCGACCTGCCCGATCGCGCAGCCACGACTACCCACCCGCACGCACGCACAGACTGCACGTCGAGGCACGCGCGCGCGGACGCTGGAACCACGTGATCCAGCGAAGGAGCCTCCGATGCCCACCTACCTCTCTCCCGGTGTGTACGTGCAGGAGATCGAGGCCGGCACCCGGCCGATCGAGGGCGTCGGCACCGCGGTCGCCGCGTTCATCGGCCTGGCGCCGAAGGGCCCCGAGAACCAGCCCACCCTCGTGTCCAACTGGACCCAGTACGTCGAGAAGTTCGGCGGCCTCGTCGAGGGCGCGTACCTGGCGTACGCCGTGTACGGCTACTTCCTGAACGGCGGCGGCAACTGCTACATCGTGCGGGTCGGGGCCGGTTCGAGCGACGGCGGCGGTGGCGGCAAGGGAGGCCGCAAGGGCTCCCAGAAGCAGCTCCCCGCGGGCCCGCAGACGGCGAAGATCGGGAACTACGTCTTCACCGCGAAGAACGCCTCCCCCAACGCGAAGCCGGTGAAGGTCGAGGTGAGCGACACCGAGGCCGAGGGCGCCGAGGAGGGCAGCTTCAAGATCGCCGTGACCGTCGAGGGCCGCTCGCCCGAGGTGTACGACGGCGTATCGGCGAGTCCCGCGAGCCCGAACTTCGTCGTGACGAAGCTCGCGGAGTCGAAGGCGGTCGTCGTCGAGGAGGCGGATGCCGCGGCAGGAGCCATCCGCCCGCAGAACGGCGTCTTCGACCTCGAGGTGCCCGAACCGGAGGAGCAGCCCGTCGTGCTCGACGGGCTGGCCGCGCGCGACTACATCGGCGACCCGTCCGACCGGACGGGGTTCAGCGGCCTCGAAGAGGTCGAGGACGTCACGATGGTCGCGATCCCGGACCTCATGGCGGCCTTCCAGCAGGGCGCCATCGACCTCACGACGGTCCAGGCCGTGCAGAAGGCCGTGGTCGCCCACTGCGAGCTCATGGGCGATCGCATGGCGATCCTCGACCCGCCGCCGGACCTGTCGGCGCAGGAGATCGTCGACTGGCGGCGCAACAAGTCCGGCCACGACTCGAAGTTCGCCGCGCTGTACTACCCGTGGTTCACGGTGCTCGACCCGGCGACCGGGGCGAACCGCTACGTGCCGCCGTCGGGTCACATCGCGGGCCTCTGGGCGCGCAGCGACAGCGAGCGCGGGGTGCACAAGGCGCCGGCGAACGAGATCGTGCGCGGCGCCGTCGAACTGCAGACCCAGCTCACCCGCACCGAGCAGGAACTGCTCAACCCGATCGGCGTGAACGCGATCCGCAGCTTCCCGGGCCGGGGCATCCGGGTCTGGGGCGCGCGAACCCTCTCGAGTGACCCGGCCTGGCGGTACGTCAACATCCGGCGGCTGTTCAACTACCTCGAGAAGTCGATCCTCAACGCCACCCAGTTCGCGGTGTTCGAGCCCAACGACCCCGCGCTGTGGGGCAAGCTCACCCGATCGATCTCGGCGTTCCTGATCGGCGAATGGCGGAAGGGAGCCCTGTTCGGTCGCACGCCGGACGAGGCGTTCTTCGTCAAGTGCGACGACGAGACCAACCCCGCCGACGTCATCGACTCGGGCCAGGTGGTGTGCCAGATCGGCGTCGCGCCGGTGAAGCCCGCCGAGTTCGTCGTCTTCCAGCTCTCGCAGTTCTCGGGCGGCACGAGCATCGTGACCGAGTGACATCCGGAGCGACCAGGACCACCAACCCACCCGGACCACCATCCGACCGAACCGAACCCAGGAGCACGCCATGGCACTCGCCGATTCCTTCGACTCCTCACCGGCCTACGCATTCAAGGTCACGATCGACGGCATCGAGATCCCGAAGGTCACCGAGGTCAGCGGCCTCAAGAACGAGGTCGACAAGATCGAGCTCAAGCAGCAGCTCGCCGACGGCAAGTACGTCGCCCGCCAGCTGATCGGTCGCGCGAAGACGGGGGAGTTCACGGTCACCCGTGGCCTCACCGACTCCAAGACGATCAGCGACTGGCTGAAGGTCGTGATGAACGGCGACGTCGCCGGGGCGCGCAAGAACGCCTCGGTCGAACTGCTCGACTACGAGGGCGGCACCCTCAAGAAGTACGAGTTCCGCAACTGCTGGGTCCGCTCGGTGGAGATCAACTCGCTGAAGGCGGGCGCGACCGAGCAGGCGACCGAGAAGTTCACGGTCTGCTTCGACGAGTCCGAGGTGACCTGATGCAGCGGGTCATCGCGACGATGCCGAGCACGGGGGCATCCGGCGCCGAGGACGCGCCGGGACAGGCGGGCGCAGCCGGATACGGCGCATCGGACGACGGGGTCATGCGCACCGAGTTCGCGTTCGAGCTCCCGCGCGGCTACGTCGGTCCCGACGGGACCGTGCACCGGCGAGGGGTCATGCGCCTCGCGACGGCGCGCGACGAACTGCTGCCGCTGTACGACGCTCGCGTCCAGGAGAACGCGGCGTACACGACGGTCGTGCTGCTCGGCCGGGTGATCACCTCGCTCGGCACGCTGCCGTCCGTCGACGGCTCGGTGATCGAGAACATGTTCGCGTCGGATGTCGCGTTCCTGCAGGACTTCTACCGGCGGATCAACGCCGAGGGCCACACCCGCATCGCCGTGACGTGCCCCGAGTGCTCGCACCGCTTCACGGCCGACCTCGCGGGTGGGCGCCTGGGGGAATCATGACGTACCCGGCCGACCGCATCCATGAGGAGGTCGCGTACGTCGCCTATCACTTCCACTGGTCGCTCGAGGACATCCTCGACATGGAGCACACGGCGCGTCGGCGCTACGTGCAGGAGATCGCGGCGATCAACACGCGACTGAACGAGGGCGGTTGAGCGGTGCGGTGGCCGTGGCAGCGAACCGAACGGACGGGCACGGCTGAGGCCGGCCCCGTTCCGACGGATGCCGCGAGCGCCGCGGGCGGGTCGACGCAGCCGGATCCTCGGCCGGTCGCGCCCGCCGGCTGGGCCTTCCTCCCTGCGCTGCAGCGCGAGGTCGACCGCA
>NZ_SDPL01000017.1 GCF_004135055.1 Agromyces binzhouensis
GAGCCGTCCGTGCCGAGGGCCCGCGCGGGGCCCGGGCCGACCCAGGCGACCGAGAGCGCGTCCTGGCCCTTGAGGAAGCGGTGCGCGCGAACGCCGCCGGTCGCGCGACCCTTGCCGGGGAACTCGGCGAAGTCCGAGACCTTCGCGGCGCCGGGGTCGGCGCCGAGCAGCGTGTCGGCGGACGCCGCCACCGTCACGACGACGGCGGATTCGACGTCGGCGCTCGGGAGCACCGTGAAGGAGATCACGCGTGCCGCGGCGTCGAGCTTCACGCCGGCCATGCCGCCGGCCGGGCAGCCCTGCGGGCGGACGGCCGACGCGGGGAAGTGGAGCAGTTGCGCGTCGCTCGTGACGAACACCAGTTCGTCGTCGTCGCCGCCCTGCGATGCGCCGACGACCCGGTCGCCCGGCTTCAGCGCGATCACCTCGAAGTCGGGTCGGTTCGGGTAGTTGCCGGGTGCGACGCGCTTCACGATGCCCTGCTCGGTGCCCAGCACGATCGGCTGCTGGGAGTCCAGCGAGACGACGGCCAGCACCTGCTCCGTGCGGTCGGGGAGGGCGAGGTAGTCGGCGACGCGCACGCCGGCTCCGAGCTGCACCGAGTTCGGCGGCAGTGCGGGCAGGTCCATCGGCGAGAAGCGGACCAGTCGACCCTTGGACGTGACCGCGCCGATCTCGGTGCGGCTGGTGGTCGCGACCTCGGAGCGCACGGCGTCGTGCTTGGAGCGACGGCTCGGGGGAGTGAGGGTCACGGATGCCTCGCCCTCGGGCGCGTCGACCCGTGCGATCCGGCCGGTCGAGCCGAGGATGACCCGGCAGGGCACGTCGGCGTGCTCGAGCGTCGCGGGGTCCACCGCCTTGCGCGTCTTCGGTTGCACGCGCGCCTCGGTGAGCATCGTGCGGCGCGGCGTGCCGAACAGCTCGGCGGCGCGGTCGAGCTCCTCGGCGACCTGCGCACGGATGCGCGCGTCGCTCGCGAGCAGCTCCTCGAGCGCGGCGATCTCGGCGAGCAGCTGGTCGCGCTCGGCCTCGAGCTCGATGCGCGAGAACTTCGTGAGGCGACGCAGGCGGAGTTCGAGGATGTACTCGGCCTGCAGTCGGCTGAGGTCGAACACCTCCTCGAGTCGCGACCGGGCGGCCTCTGCGTCGTCGCTCGACCGGATGACCTGGATCACCTCGTCGATGTCGAGGATCGCGATGAGCAGTCCCTCGACGAGGTGGAGCCGCTCGCGGCGACGTGCGAGGCGGTACTCCGAGCGCCGGGTGATCACCCGGATCCGGTGGGCGAGGTAGACGTCGAGCAGTTCGCGGAGGCCGAGCGTCTGCGGCTGCCCGTCGACGAGCGCGACGTTGTTGATGTTGAAGGAGTCCTCGAGCGGCGTCATCCGGTACAGCTGCTCGAGCACGGCCTGGGGGTTGAAGCCGGTCTTCACGCCGATGACGAGGCGGAGCCCCTTCGTGCGGTCGGTGAGGTCGGCGACGTCCGAGATGCCGGTGATCTTCTTCGCGTTGACGCCGTCCTTGATCTTCTCGATGACCTTCTCCGGGCCGACGAGGTAGGGCAGCTCGGTGACGACGAGGCCGGCCTTGCGCGGCGTGAGCTGCTCGACCGACACCTTCGCACGGGTCTTGAACGATCCGCGGCCGGTCGCGTAGGCGTCGCGCACTCCCGAGAGGCCGACGATCGTCCCGCCGGACGGGAAGTCCGGCCCCGGCACGAACTCCATGAGCTCGTCGAGCGTCGCCTCCGGGTTCAGCAGGAGATGGCGGGCGGCGGCGACGACCTCGACGAGGTTGTGCGGCGCCATGTTCGTCGCCATGCCGACCGCGATGCCGCTCGCGCCGTTGACGAGCAGGTTCGGGATCGCGGCGGGCAGCACCTCGGGCTGCTGGTGCGAGTTGTCGTAGTTGGGGATGAAGTCGACGACGTCCTCGTCGAGGTGCTCGGTCATCGACACGGCGGCGGGCGCCATGCGCGCCTCGGTGTAGCGCGCGGCGGCGGGGCCGTCGTCGAGCGAGCCGAAGTTGCCGTGACCGTCGACGAGCGGAACGCGGAGCGTGAACGCCTGCGCCAGGCGGACGAGCGCGTCGTAGATCGCGCTGTCGCCGTGCGGGTGGAGCTTGCCCATGACCTCGCCGACGACGCGCGCCGACTTGACGTGCCCCCGATCGGGGCGCAGCCCCATGTCGCTCATCATGTAGAGGATGCGGCGCTGCACGGGCTTCAGGCCGTCGCGCGCGTCGGGGAGCGCACGCGAGTAGATGACGGAGTAGGCGTACTCGAGGAAGGACCCCTGCATCTCCTCTGCGACGTCGATCTCGTCGATCCGCTCGGCGATCGGTGATGAGGCGGGTTCGCTCTTGGCTGGGGTCATTCGTCGTCTCTGCGCAGGGCGTGCACGGGCACGCGCGGGGAACGGGGCCGCGCCCGGCCTGTGCCAGACTGGGCGCGATGCCAGCAATGCTACCGGTGCCCGCCGACGGAGCCCCGCGGCTCACCGGGGTGCTGCCCGCCGCCCTCGCCTCGATCGGCGGGGGCGCCGGCCCGTTCGACCTCCCGGCCGTCGACTCGGCCGTGGTCGTCCTCGTCGACGGGCTCGGAGCCGGCAACCTCCGCGCCCGCGCGGGCCACGCCCGCTTCCTGTCCGGCGCGATGGCCAAGCGCGACGTGATCCGCACGGTCTTCCCGTCGACCACCGCGGCCGCCATCGCGAGCTTCGCGACCGGACTCATGCCCGGCGCGCACGGGCTGATGGGCTACCGGGTCCCGGATCGCGCGCACGACCGCGTCGTCAACCAGCTGAGCGGATGGGACGACCTGATGGTCCCCGAGACGTGGCAGCCGCACGCGACGGTGTTCGATCGCGCCGCGGAGCGCGGCGTGCGCGCGGTCGCGGTCGGCGGCACCCGCTACGCGACGTCGGGCTTCACGCGCGCGGTGCTGCGCGGGGCGGAGTACCGCGCCGGCGCGAAGATCCCGGACCGATTCGCCGAGGCGCTCCGCGTGCTCCGCGAGGGTCCGGCACTCGTCTACGTCTACGTCTCGGAGCTCGACCAGATCGCCCACGCCCACGGGTGGGAGTCCGACCGCTGGCTCTCAGCGCTCGAGGCGCTCGACGCCGAGGTCGCCGAGTTCGAACGACGGATGCCGCGCGGCACGGGCCTGCTGGTCACCGCCGACCACGGCGTGCTCGACGTGCCCCCGCACCGGCACGTGTTCATCGACGCGACTCCCGGGCTCGTCGAGGGCGTCCGCCACGTCGCCGGTGAGCCGCGGTGCCTCGGCCTCGTGCTCGAACCCGACCTCGACGAGGCCGCCCGCGCGGCCCTCGTCGACCGGTGGCGGGACGCCGAGGGGGAGCGCGCCTGGGTCGTCTCGCGCGACGAGGCGATCGCCGCGGGACTCTACGGCGACGTCGACCCGCGCAACCTCGACCGCATCGCCGACGTGCTCGTCGCGGCACGTTCGGGCATCGCCTACTACGACCGGCGCGAGGCCGACCGCCGGGGCGAGGAGATGGTCGGCCAGCACGGCTCGCTGACCGACGAGGAGACGCGGATCCCGCTCATCCGCCTCGGCTCGTACCGCCGGGACTGAACCCGACGGATGGCCCGGTGCGAGGCCGCGCCATCCGTCGTCGCGGGGTTCAGGAGGGGTACTGGCCGCGCTTGACCTGCGGCTTCGGCAGGCGGAGCGGGCGCAGCTGCAGGGCGCGCATCGCCGCGTACCACCGGAAGCGCTCGACCTTCGACGCCCCGAACTTCGCGGCGAGCTTCCGCTGCAGCGTGTACCCGAGGATGATCACGTCGACCACGGAGACCAGGAAGAAGCCCCAGAGGGCGAAGATCCCGATGGTCTGGACCTCGTAGCTCGGGACGAACGTCAGCACGATCACGGCGAACATGACGGGGATGAGGATCTCGCCGATGCTGAATCGCGCGTCGACGTAGTCGCGCACGTAGCGCTTCTGCGGGCCGCGGTCGCGCGCCGGCAGGTACCGCTCGTCGCCGGCTGCCATGCCGAGTCGGGCGCGTTCGCGAGCCTCGGCGGCCTTGGCGCGCGCCTGTCGGGCGGCCTCCTTGCGGTCGTTCGGCACGAGCGGGCGCCGGTTCGCGGCCTCGCGCTCGGCACGCGTCGGAGTGGGTGCGCCCTTCCCGACCTTCGGCGTCGCGGGTGCGGCGTCGTCGGGTGCGGAGGCGGGCGTCTCGGTCTTGGGGTGCTTGGCCACGGGGGAGTCCTCGTCGAATCGGTTCCTCTTAAGATTAGCCGCATGAGCCAGACCCGACCCGTTCCTTCTTCCGGCCCGCACCCCGACGCCGACGTCGCCTCGGTGGTGGAACGCCTCCGTGCCGCGGTCGAGGCGGGCTTCCCGTCGACCGTCGCCGATCTCACGGACCTCGTGCGGATCCCCTCGGTGTCGTGGGCGGCCTTCGACCCCGAGCACGTGGCGCGGAGCGCGGACGCGGTGGCGGAACTCGTCCGCGGCCTCGGGATCTTCGAGGTCGTGGACGTCCGGCGCGCGCCGATCGGCGACGGCGACGAACTCGGCCAGCCCGCGGTCATCGCGCGTCGGGCCGCCCGGAACGGCCGCCCGACCGTGCTCCTCTACGCGCACCACGACGTCCAGCCGCCCGGACGCGACGAGGACTGGGACTCGACGCCGTTCGAGCCGACGCTCCGCGGCGACCGCCTCTACGGCCGCGGCGCGGCCGACGACAAGGCCGGCGTCATGGCCCACGTCGCCGCGATCCGCGCCCTCGTGGACGTCCTCGGCGACGATCTCGACCTCGGCATCGCGCTCTTCATCGAGGGCGAGGAGGAATTCGGCTCCCGATCCTTCTCGGCCTTCCTCCGCGAGAACCGGGAGCTGCTCGAGGCCGACGCGATCGTCGTCGCCGACTCGAACAACTGGGATGTCGACACTCCCGCGCTCACCGTCGCGCTCCGCGGCAACGTGACCTTCCGGCTGACGGTCTCGACGCTCGCGCACGCCTCGCATTCGGGGATGTTCGGCGGTGCGGTGCCCGACGCGATGCTCGCCGCCATCCGACTCCTCGCGACGCTGCACGACGAGGACGGCGCCGTCGCGGTCGCCGGCCTCACGTCCACCGAGCTCGACACGCCCCCGTACGACGAGGCGCAGCTCCGCGCGGAGACCGGACTCCTCGACGGAGTGACGCCGATCGGACGGGGCACGATCCTCTCCCGCATCTGGGCGCAGCCCTCGATCACCGTCACGGGCATCGACGCGCCGACCGTGGCCAACGCGTCCAACACCCTCATCCCGCGCGTGGCGGTCCGCGTGAGCGCGCGCATCGCGCCCGGACAGGACGCGGGAGCGGCGCTCGACGCCCTCCGCGCCCACCTGCTCGCGAACGCGCCGTTCGGCGCCCACGTCGAGATCGACGACGTCGACACGGGCCAGCCGTTCCTCGTCGACACGACGGGCTGGGCCGTCGCCGAGGCCAAGTCGGCGATGGCCGAAGCATGGGGCGCCGACCCCGTCGACATCGGCGTGGGCGGCTCCATCCCCTTCATCGCAGAACTCGTCGAGGAGTTCCCGCGGGCGCAGATCCTCGTCACCGGCGTGGAGGATCCCGACTCCCGCGCACACAGCCCGAACGAGTCGCTGCACCTCGGCGTCTTCCGCCGCGCGGTGCTCGCCGAGGCCGCGCTGCTGGCCCGGCTCCAGGCGCGGGGCGGGGAGTGACGACCCCGTCCTCCTGCCGTCTCCGGGCGAACCCGCATCCTGCGCGGGTACAATCGGCCTGACCGTACTTCATCGAGGAGCGATATGAGCGACACGATCACCGACGCCGTCCACGGCGTGAAGCTGAGCGATCCGGCTGCCGACAAGGTGCGCAGCCTCCTGTCGCAGGAGGGTCGCGACGACCTGCGTCTGCGGGTGGCCGTCCAGCCCGGCGGATGCTCCGGCCTGATCTACCAGTTGTACTTCGACGAGCGCCTGCTCGACGGCGACGCGGTCGTGGACTTCGAGGGCGTCGAGGTCGTCGTCGACAAGATGAGCGTTCCGTACCTCGACGGATCGACGATCGACTTCGAGGACACGATCCAGAAGCAGGGCTTCACGATCGACAACCCGAACGCGCAGGGAAGCTGCGCCTGCGGCGACTCGTTCCACTGAGCCGCACCGAACCACGCGATGAGGGAGACCGCCACGGCGGTCTCCCTCATCGCGTTTCCGGCCGTCGGACCGGGATTCCGATGCACATCCGGATGAACGCGCGCTGAGGGTGCACGAGCGAGCCGCCGACTCGGAGTAGGCTATTGCTGATCAATGCGCCTCGCTGAGAGGCGCCTTCGAATCTCCCGAAAGGTCACCGGTGCGCCACAATCGCCGTCTCCGATGGGCTGCTGTTCCGATCGCAGCGACGCTCAGCCTCGTCCTCGCCGGATGCACGCAGGCTCAGCTGAACGGATTCCTCCCCGGCTTCATCGAGGGCGAGGCGCCCGCGACGAACCACACCGAGCGCGTCTCGGGCCTGTGGGTGACGTCGTGGATCGTGCTGCTCGTGGTCGGTGTGGTGACGTGGGGCCTGACGATCTGGGCCGTGGTGGCCTACCGCCGTCGCAAGGGTCAGACCGGCCTCCCGGTCCAGCTGCGCTACAACATGCCGATCGAGGTGTTCTACACCGTCGTCCCGCTGATCCTGGTGCTCGGCTTCTTCGCCTTCACCGCGCGTGACCAGCAGGTGATCGAGGCCCGCTTCGCCGAAGACGACGTCGACGTCAAGATCGAGGCGATCGCGAAGCAGTGGGCATGGGACTTCAACTACGTCAACGAGGACGTCTACACCCCGGGCATCCAGGCCCAGCTCGACGATGAGGGGCCCGCCGGATCGGTCAAGCAGGACGAGCTGCCCACGCTGGTGCTCCCCGTCGGGGCCAACGTGGAGATCGCGCTCGAGTCGCGCGACGTGATCCACTCCTTCTGGGTCGTCGACTTCCTGTACAAGAAGGACATGTTCCCCGGCAAGACCAACTACATGTCCTTCGTCCCCGAGCGCGAGGGCACCTACGCCGGCAAGTGCGCCGAGCTGTGCGGCGAGTACCACTCGCTCATGCTGTTCAACGTCGAGGTGGTCTCACAGGCCGAGTACGACGACTACATCGAGGAACTCCGCGACTCCGGCTACGAGGGCCAGCTCTCGACCGAGTACGACCGGAACCAGAACCTGCCCGGCACGGGCGCGCCCGAACTGATTGAGGAGCACGAAGGCGAATGAGCACCACCACTGCACCGGCTCGCCCTGCGGCGTCGTCGCAGCCGTTCGGCGCCGCCAAGGTCGAGCGCAAGGGGAACGTCCTCGTCAAGTGGATCACGTCCACCGACCACAAGGTCATCGGGTACCTCTACCTGATCACCTCGTTCATCTACTTCTGCATCGGCGGCGTGATGGCCCTCATCATCCGCGCGCAGCTCTTCGAGCCCGGCCTCGAGGTCATCCAGACCCGTGAGCAGTACAACCAGCTGTTCACGATGCACGGCACGATCATGCTGCTGATGTTCGCGACGCCGCTGTTCGCGGGCTTCGCGAACGTCCTGATGCCGCTCCAGATCGGCGCCCCCGACGTCGCGTTCCCGCGGCTGAACGCGTTCGCCTACTGGGCGTTCAACTTCGGCTCGCTGATGGCCGTCGCCGGATTCTTCACGCCCCAGGGCGCCGCGTCGTTCGGATGGTTCGCCTATCAACCACTCGCGTCGACGACGTTCTCGCCAGGCGTCGGCGGCAATCTCTGGATGCTGGGTCTCGGCCTCTCGGGCTTCGGCACGATCCTCGGCGCCGTGAACTTCATCACGACGATCGTCACCATGCGTGCGCCCGGCATGACGATGTTCCGGATGCCGATCTTCACGTGGAACACGCTCGTGACCTCGATCCTCGTGCTGATGGCCTTCCCCGTCCTCGCCGCTGCGATCCTCGCGGCCGCCGCGGACCGCGTGTTCAACGCCCACATCTACGACCCCGAGAACGGGGGAGTGATCCTGTGGCAGCACCTGTTCTGGTTCTTCGGCCATCCAGAGGTCTACATCATCGCCCTGCCGTTCTTCGGCATCGTCTCCGAGATCTTCCCGGTGTTCAGCCGGAAGCCGATCTTCGGCTACAAGACCCTGATCTACGCGACCATCGCGATCGCGGCGCTCTCGGTCACGGTGTGGGCGCACCACATGTACGTCACCGGATCGGTGCTCCTGCCGTGGTTCGCACTCATGACGATGCTGATCGCCGTGCCGACCGGCGTGAAGATCTTCAACTGGATCGGAACGATGTGGCGCGGCTCGATCACCTTCGAGACGCCGCTGATCTGGTCGCTCGGCTTCCTCATCACGTTCGTCTTCGGCGGGCTCACCGGCGTCATCTTGGCGTCGCCGCCGCTCGACTTCCACGTGTCCGACACGTACTTCGTCGTCGCCCACTTCCACTACGTGGTCTTCGGCACCGTCGTCTTCGCGATGTTCGCCGGCTTCTACTTCTGGTGGCCGAAGTGGACCGGCAAGATGCTGAACGAGACGCTCGGCAAGTGGCACTTCTGGCTGCTGTTCATCGGCTTCCACACGACCTTCCTGATCCAGCACTGGCTGGGCGTCGTGGCGATGCCGCGTCGGTACTACTCGTACCTGCCGGAGGACAACATCACCTGGATGAACCAGCTGTCGACCATCGGCGCGTTCATCCTCGCGATCTCCCTCATCCCCTTCTTCCTGAACGTCTACATCACGGCGCGCCGCGCCCCCAAGGTGACCGTGAACGACCCGTGGGGGTACGGCGGATCGCTCGAGTGGGCGACGAGCTGCCCGCCGCCGCGCCACAACTTCACGTCGATCCCGCGGATCCGCTCCGAGCGTCCCGCGTTCGACCTGAACCACCCCGAGGCGGGCATCCCGGTCGGCATCGGACCGGCGAAGGATGCGCCGCACGCCCCCGTCATCGACGCAGAGACCAAGGAAGTCAAGTAGATGCGCGCCAATGTCATCCTGTTCTGGGTTCTGACCGGCTTCTTCGCCCTTTCGGCTGCGGTCTACATCTTCTGGACGGCGATCGACGAGCGTGAGCCGGGCGTCGAGTGGGTTGGCCTCGTGGCGATCTCGCTCAGCGGCGTGCTCAGCGCGTTCATCGCGTTCTACCTGGGTCGCGTCCACAAGGAGCAGGGCGGCGAACTCCCCGAGGACCGCCTCGACGCGAACATCGACGACGGCGATGCCGAGCTCGGCTTCTTCAGCCCCTGGAGCTGGTGGCCGATCCTGCTCGCCGGGTCCGCCGCGCTCGCGTTCCTCGGGCTCGCCGTCGGCGTGTGGATCTCCTTCCTCGCGATCGGCCCCGCGCTGGTCAGCCTGGTCGGCTGGGTCTACGAGTACTACCGCGGGAACTTCGCCCGCTGATCGCGCACGGTCTCCACGACGTCCCCGGTGCCTCGGCACCGGGGACGTCGTCGTTCAGGCGCGATGCGCGCTCGCGATGCGCCACCAGCCGGCCCGTGCGACCGAGTCCACCGTGAACCCAGCTCTCCGCAGCGCGTCGTACATCGCGACGGGGGAGTGCACGTAGCCGCGGTACTCCTCGCCCCGCATGCGCATCATGAGATTCGCCATGCCGACGAACGCCCGCGTCATCCACGTTCGCGGCGGGTGGCTGAACACGACCGTACGTCGCGCGTGGGCGGCCGAGGCGGCGAGCAGTCGTAGGGCGTCGGGGTAGCAGCACACGACCCGGTGCAGCACCACGTGATCGGCGACGGGAACGTCTGCGCCGTCGATCGCGAGGTCGATCCCGACGATGCGATGCACGTCGGCCGCACGCCCTGCTTCATCGAGCAGCGCTCGAGCACGGTCCTCGTACGCGGCCGACAGCTCGAGGTTGGTCGACCGCGTTGCGCCATGCCCGAGCAGCTCGAGCTGGATCGCTCCGATTCCGCCGCCGACTTCGAGTACCGACGTTCCGGCGACGCCGGAGCGTTCGACCTGGTCCGCGACACGGCGCTCCGCGCGCGTGAGGCCCCGGCGCCGGTACCGACGCTCGAGATCGCCGGCGAATCGCTCATCGAAGACGTCACCGTACCGTGCCTGTCCGCGGCCGCAGCAGTCGTCCATGCGCCCAGTATGCACCTGGACCGGCAGTCGAGCTGGCGATGTCAGGGCTCGATGCGTTCGAACACGAGGACGTCGACGGAGACCGTGACGGATCGCGCGGCCGGCGCGTCGTCTGCGGATGCGAGCGCCGCGGTGTGATGTGCTGACGGCCCCATGCCCGCGAGGAGCGCACGGACGTCCGGGCCCGCCTCGACGAGATGTTCGGCCCGGTGACTCGCCGCGAGGTCGAACCCGGCGGAGCCCAACTGCTCCGCGACCGCGGCATCCTTCTCCGGCGGGATGTCGAGCAGCAGGCCGTCCGCGCGGAGCTCGCGCAGGTGCCGAGTCGTCGGCACGACCACGATCAGTCGTCCTCCCGGGCGGAGGATCCTCGCGAACTCCGACGGATTCCGTGGCGCGAACACGTCGAGGATGACGTCGACCGCCGCATCGCGGATCGGGAGCGGGCGCCAGACGTCGAGGACCACGCCGGTGGCGGCGGGGACGGCCCGGAGCGCCATCCTGACGGCGTCCGGCGATCGGTCGGCGAGCAGGAACGCCGCCTCGGGTACGGCTCGGCTGAGCTGCTCGGAGTAGTAGCCCGTCCCGCAGCCGAGATCGGCGACACGCAGCGATGGGGACGGTCCGCTCGTCTCCCGATCCCCGGAGACGGTCGCCACGACGGCTTCAGCGATCGGCGTGTAGGCACCGCTGCCCAGCAGCGTGGCACGCGCGTCGAGCATCGCGCGGTCGTCGCCCACCGTTCGGGGCGCCCTGGGGGGCAGCAGCGTCAGGTACCCGTACTTCGAACGGTCGAAGCGGTGGCCGTTCTCGCACCCGTAGACGCGGTCGGCGACCTCGTCGAGCGCGGAGAAGCAGTTCGGGCACCGGAGCCAGGTCGAATCGATCGACATGGTCCGGTGCCCGAACTCAGCTGATGCGGTGATCAGTGGTGCTCGTGGTGCGCGGCCTCGAGCTCGCCCTTGGTGACCGGCGCGATGCGGTCCTCGAAGAACCAGCGCGACATTCCGGCACGCAGTCGCTGGCCGACGGTGATCTTGCCTCGCGCGTTGGGGCGGATCATCAGCGGTTCGTACGACTCGTAGCTCACGAGCTTCCAGCGGTCGTACTCGTCCAGAGGCTGGTGGACCTCGATGAACTCGCCGCCGGGGAGCTTCACGATGCGCCCGGACTCGTACCCGTGCAGGACGATCTCGCGGTCCTTCTTCTGCAGTGCGATGCAGACGCGCTTCGCGACGAAGTACGCGATGAACGGGCCGACGATGAGGAGCGCCTGGAGCGAGTGGATCACGCCCTCCATCGTCAGCTTGAAGTGCGTGGCGATGATGTCGGAGCTCGCTGCCGCCCAGAGCACGGCGTAGAACGTCACTCCGGCCGCGCCGATCGCGGTGCGGGTCGGAGCGTTGCGGGGACGGTCGACGATGTGGTGCTCGCGCTTGTCGCCCGTGACCCACGCCTCGATGAACGGGTAGATCAGCACCGTCGCGATGAAGAGACCCAGGCCGACCAGGGGGACGAGGATGTTGAACGACCAGGTGCGGTCGAACAGCACGAACTCCCAGCCCGGCGGGATGAGGCGCAGCGCGCCGTCCGCGAAGCCGATGTACCAGTCGGGCTGGGTACCGGCGGAGACGGGCGACGGGTCGTACGGACCGTAGTTCCAGATCGGGTTGATCGTGAACAGCGACGCGATGAGCGCCAGCACGCCGAAGACCAGGAAGAAGAATCCGCCGGCCTTCGCGGCGTAGATCGGGAGGATGGGCGGGCCGACCGCGTTCTGCTGCGTGCGCCCCGGGGCCGCGTACTGCGTGTGCTTGTGCACGACGACGAACATCAGGTGCAGCGCGATGAGCGCGAGCAGGATGACCGGCAGCAGCAGGATGTGCAGTGAGTACAGACGCCCGACGATGTCGGTGCCCGGGAACTCGCCGCCGAAGAGCAGGAACGAGGTCCAGGTACCGATGAGCGGGATGCCCTTGATCATGCCGTCGATGATCCGGAGGCCGTTGCCCGAGAGCAGGTCGTCGGGAAGGGAGTACCCCGTGAAACCCTCACCCATGGCGAGGATGAACATCACGAAGCCGATGACCCAGTTGAGCTCGCGCGGCTTGCGGAACGCACCCGTGAAGAAGATGCGCAGCATGTGCAGGCCGATGGCGGCCACGAACATCAGCGCGGCCCAGTGGTGCATCTGCCGGACGAAGAGTCCGCCGCGGATGTCGAACGAGATATCGAGCGTGGAGGCCATCGCCACCGACATCTCGACGCCCTTCAGCGGCACGTACGACCCCTCGTACTCGACCTCGGCCATGGACGCCTGGAAGAAGAACGTCAGGAACGTGCCGGTGATCAGGATGACGAGGAAGCTGAAGAGCGCGACCTCGCCGAGCAGGAACGACCAGTGGTCGGGGAAGGCCTTTCGGCCGAGCTCCTTGACGAACGTCGAGACGCTCGTACGCTCATCGATGTAGTTCGAGGCGGCCGCCGTGAAGGTACGACGCTGCGGCGCGCGTGTGGTTGCGGTGCTCAATGACGCTCCCAGAAGCTCGGGCCCACGGGTTCGGTGAAATCGCTCTGCGCGACGAGGTAGCCCTCGTCGTCGACCATGATCGGCAGCTGCGGCAGCGGCCGTGCGGCCGGGCCGAAGATGACCTCGCAGTGGTTGGCCACGTCGAACTGCGACTGGTGGCACGGGCAGAGCAGGTGGTGCGTGTGCTGCTCGTAGAGGGCGACGGGACAGCCGACGTGCGTGCAGATCTTCGAGTACGCGACGATTCCGTCATACGACCACGAGGCACGGTCCGGGAGCTCGTTGAGCTCGTCGGGGTTGAGGCGCATGAGCAGCACGGCGGCCTTGGCCTTCTCCTCGAGCCTGCCGTGGTGCATCTCGCTGAGCCCCTCGGGGATCACGTGGAAGGCGCTGCCGATGGTGACGTCGGCGGCCTTGATCGGAACGCCCGACGGGTCGAGCGTGAGCCGGGTGCCGGCCTTCCACATCGTGTGGCTGAGGAGTTCGACGGGGTTCTCGTCCTGGGGCGCGAGGCCGCGGAAGAGGACGACAGCGGGCAGCGGGAAGACCAGGAGGGCACCGATGAGGCTGTTCCGGATGGCCGCGCGGCGCGTGAAGCCGGACTCGCGGTCTGCGTCCTGGAACACCTTCACCGCACCCTCGCGGGCGACCACGTTGCCGCCGACCTTGTGGCGCTCGTCGGCGAGCTCGACGTCGGTCATGACGGCCTTGGCCCAGTGCACGGCACCGAAGCCGATGCCGAGCAGCGCGAGGGCCGCACCGAGGCCGATGAACATGTTGTTCAGGCGGACGTCGCCGACGTCGTTGCCCTCCATCGGGAAGAGCATGTACGCCGCGATCGCCCAGATGCTGCCGATGATCGACAGGTAGAAGAGCGTGTACACCGTGCGCTGCGCACGCTTCTCCTTCTTCGGGTCCTCATCCGTGACGCGCGGACGGTGCGGCGGGAAGCCGGGGTTCTCGAACGCGTCGGACTGGATGAGGGCGGTACCCGTCTTCACGGCGGGGACGGTCTCGGCGTGCGACGAGTCGGCAGCGGCGAGTTCGGTGCCGCTGTGGTCGTCCTGTGCCATGGTTCTCCTTCTTCGCTTCTTCGGTGCGGGCCCTAGTTGGACTTCGCCGTGATCCACACGGTGATCGCGACGATGGCGCCGAGACCGAAGATCCAGATGAACAGACCCTCCGCGACCGGACCGAGCGAGCCGAGCTCGAAGCCGCCGGGCGAACGGTTGTCCTGCACGTACTGCAGGTAGGTGATGATGTCGCGCTTGTCCTCGGGCGTGATGTTCAGGTCGTTGAACACCGGCATGTTCTGCGGTCCGGTGACCATCGCCTCGTAGATGTGCACGCCCGAGACATTCGTCAGCGGGGGAGCGAACTTGCCCTCGGTGAGCGCGCCGCCGGCGCCGGCCACGTTGTGGCACATCGCGCAGTTGATGCGGAACAGCTCGGCGCCGTTCGCCGCATCGCCGCCGCCGTTGACGAGGCTGTCGGCGGGGATGTCGGGGCCGGGGCCGAGCGACGCGACGAAGTAGGAGAGCTGCTTGACCTGCTCGTCGGTGAACTGCACGGGCTTCTGCTCGGCCTGCGGGCCCTGCATCTGCATCGGCATGCGGCCGGTGCCGACCTGGAAGTCGACCGCCGCGGCGCCGACGCCGATGAGGCTCGGGCCCTCGTTCGTACCCTGGGCTTCGAGGCCGTGGCAGGTGGCGCAGTTGGCCTGGAAGAGCTTGCCACCCTCCTCGATCGTCTCCTGCGACGTGGGGGAGGGCTCAGCCTGTGCGGTCGTGGTGCTGAAGGCGGCGTAGGCGCCTCCGGTGAACACGAGGCCGAGCGCGAGCAGCGCGGCGGTGGCGAGCGGATGCCGGCGGCCGGTGCGTCGCTTCGAGCGGTTCATTGATCTCTTCCTGTTCACGGGCATTGCGGGGTCGGCGCTCCTGGGACGGGCTACTTGAGGACGTAGATGACGAGGAAGAGGCCGATCCAGACCACGTCGACGAAGTGCCAGTAGTACGACACGACGATCGCGCTGGTGGCCTCCTTGTGGCCGAAGTTCTTGACCGCGAAGACCCGGCCGATCACGAGGAGGAAGGCGATGAGGCCGCCCGTGACGTGCAGCGCGTGGAAACCGGTCGTGAGGTAGAACGCCGAGCCGTACGCGTTCGAGTCGAGGGCGATGCCCTCTGCGACGAGCTGGGCGTACTCGAGCGACTGCCCGGCGACGAAGATGGCACCCATCACGTAGGTGACGAAGAACCACTCGACCATGCCCCAGTCGCGCAGCTTCCAGCTGGTGCGGTACGGCTGCATGCGCTCGGCGGCGAAGACGCCGAACTGGCACGTGAACGAGGACGCCACGAGGATGAGCGTGTTGACGAGCGCGAACGGGACGTTCAGCCGGCCGGCTTCGAAGTCCCACAGTTCAGGGGACGTCGAACGCAGCGTGAAGTAGATCGCGAAGAGGCCTGCGAAGAACATGACCTCGCTGCCAAGCCACACGATGGTACCGACCGCGACGGTGTTCGGCCGCTTGATCGCAGGCGCACTCGTCTGAAACGTCATTGAGGTGCTCGTCACGTTCACCATTATGGCTGATCCTCGGACGTGTTTTCGGACGGGGCGGGTCCGGATGTCGGACATCCTCGCCTGCGAGCCGCGGATTCCGCTGGCCGAATGCCGTGAAAACGCCTCGAATCGCGCCGATAGGATCGACTCCATGCCCTCCATGCAGACCTGGCCGGATGTCCTGAACTCGCTGCTCGCCGGCGAGGACCTCAGCGTGTCGGATGCCGCATGGTGCATGGAGCAGGTCATGACGGGCGTCGCGACCGATGCGCAGCTCGCCGCGTTCCTCATCGCGCTCCGCGTGAAGGGGGAGACCGTCGACGAGATCGTCGGCTTCCGCGACGCGATCCTCGAGCACGCCGTGCAGCTCCCGGTCGACTCCATGGCGCTCGACATCGTCGGCACCGGCGGAGACCGCTTCGGCACCGTCAACGTCTCGACGATGGCATCGGTCGTGTCGGCCGCGGCCGGGGTCCCCGTCGTCAAGCACGGCAACCGGGCTGCGAGCTCGGCGTCCGGGTCCTCCGACGTCCTGGGCGCGCTCGGCATCGACCTCACGCTGCCCGCGCACCGCGTCGCCGAGGTGCTCGACGAGACGGGCATCACGTTCGCGTTCGCCGCGGCGTTCCACCCCGGCTTCAAGCACGCCGGCCCGGTCCGCGCCCAGCTCGGCGTGCCCACGGTGTTCAACTTCCTCGGGCCGCTCTGCAATCCGGCTCGGCCGGAGGCATCCGCCGTCGGCGTCGCGCACCTCGACCGCGTGCCGCTCATCGTGGGCGTCTTCCAGACCCGCGGGGCGACGGCGCTCGTGTTCCGCGGCGACGACGGGCTCGACGAGCTCACGACGACGGGGCACAGCCACATCTGGGAGGTGTCCCGCGGAACCGTGAAGGAGCACGACCTCGACCCGCGCGAGCTCGGCATCCCACGGGCGAGCATCGACCAGCTGCAGGGCGGAGACGCGCAGCACAATGCCGCGATCGTGCACGAGGTCCTCGCCGGTGCGCGAGGCCCGATCCGGGACATCGTCGTGCTCAACGCGGCGGCGGGGCTCGTGGCCTACGAGCTCGCGAACGATCCGAGCCAGGTCCAGCGGACCATCCTGGAGCGGTTCCACGAGAAGATGGCCGTCGCCGAAGGCGCGATCGACAGCGGCGCGGCCGCGCGGAAGCTCGAGGAGTGGGTCGCCGCCACCCGACGCTAGCGACGAGCGACGGGGCCTCGCCGAAGCGAGACCCCGTCGGTCGATCACATGGCCGTCAGTTGACGTCGTCGTCGACCCAGTCGAAGGTCTTGGTGACGGCCTTCTTCCAGAGCCGCAGCTGTCGCGCCCGCTCGTCGGGGTCCATCTTCGGCTCCCAGCGGTGGTCCTCCTGCCAGTTCGCGCGGAGCTCGTCGAGGTCGGACCAGAAGCCGACCGCGAGTCCGGCGGCGTAGGCGGCGCCGAGCGCGGTCGTCTCGGCGACGACGGGGCGGACGACGGGGACGCCGAGGATGTCGGCCTGGAACTGCATGAGCGTGTTGTTCGCGATCATGCCGCCGTCGACCTTGAGCTCGGTCAGGTCCACGCCCGAGTCCGCGTTGACCGCGTCGAGCACCTCCCGAGTCTGGAAGGCGGTGGCCTCGAGGGCGGCGCGGGCGATGTGCCCCTTGTTCACGTAGCGGGTCAGGCCCACGAGCGCTCCGCGTGCGTCGGGACGCCAGTACGGGGCGAAGAGCCCCGAGAACGCCGGCACGAAGTACGCGCCGCCGTTGTCCTCGACCGACTTGGCCAGTTCCTCGATCTCGGGCGCGCTCGAGATCATCCCGAGGTTGTCGCGCAGCCACTGCACCAGCGACCCGGTGACCGCGATGGCACCTTCGAGCGCGTAGTGCGCCGGCTCGTCGCCGAGCTTGTACCCGAGGGTGGTCAGCAGCCCGTTCTTCGAGTGGACGATCTCGGTGTCGGTGTTGAAGATCAGGAAGTTGCCCGTGCCGTAGGTGTTCTTCGACTCGCCGGCGTCGAACGCCGCCTGGCCGAAGGTCGCCGCCTGCTGGTCGCCGAGGATGCCCGCGACCGGGACCTCGCGGAGCAGGCTGGAGGACTCGACCGTGCCGTACACCTCCGAGGAGGAGCGGATCTCCGGCATCATCGAGCGGGGCACGCCGAACGCCTCGAGGATGTCGTCACGCCAGGACAGCGACTCGAGGTCCATGAACATCGTGCGGCTCGCGTTGGTGACATCCGTCGCGTGCACGCCGCCGTCGACGCCGCCGGTGAGGTTCCAGAGCACCCAGCAGTCCGTGGTGCCGAACATCAGGTCGCCGGCCTCGGCCTTCTCGCGGGCGCCGTCGACGTTCTCGAGGATCCACACGATCTTCGTGCCGGAGAAGTAGGTCGCCAGCGGCAGGCCGACGTCCTGCTTGAACCGCTCGACGCCGCCGTCGGCCGCGAGGCGGTCGACGATGGGCTGCGTGCGGGTGTCCTGCCAGACGATCGCGTTGTAGACCGGCTCACCGGTGTTGCGGTCCCAGACCACCGCGGTCTCGCGCTGGTTCGTGATCCCCACCGCGGCGATGTCGTGGCGGGTCAGGTCGGCCTTGCCGAGCGCCTGCCCGATCACCTCCCGTGTGTTCCTCCAGATCTCCATCGGGTCGTGCTCGACCCAGCCCGCCTTCGGGAAGATCTGCTCGTGCTCGAGTTGCCCGCTCGAGACGATCGAACCCTTCTTGTCGAAGATGATCGCTCGCGAACTCGTCGTGCCCTGGTCGATCGCCAGGATGTAGTCAGCCATGTCCATGCGTCCTCTCTGTCGCAGTGATGGATGCGTCCGTCACGCGCGGCCACGGGCGGGGTCACGTGGTGCGGACGGACGAGGGGCCGGTCGAATGACCGGCCCCTCGGTGATCAGCCCAGGATGGGGAGGGCGACGAGCGCGGCCCATCCGGCGAGTACGCCGCCGATGATGGGGCCGACGATCGGGACCCAGGAGTACGACCAGTCGCTGCTGCCCTTGCCGGCGATCGGCAGGATGGCGTGCGCGATGCGCGGCCCGAGGTCGCGGGCCGGGTTGATCGCGTAGCCGGTCGGGCCACCGAGGGAGGCGCCGATGCCGATGACCAGCAGGGCCACGGGCAGCGCGCCGAGCGCGGCCAGGCCGGACCCGTCGCCGTTGCGGCCGAAGCCGATGACGACGAACACGAGCACGAAGGTGCCGATGATCTCGGTCACCAGGTTCCAGCCGTACGACCGGATCGCCGGGCCCGTCGAGAACACCCCGAGCTTGTTCGCCGCCTGGGGCTCGTCGTCGAAGTGCTGCTTGTAGGCCAGCCAGACGATGATCGCGCCGAGGATGGCGCCGATCAGCTGCGCGCCGATGTAGGTGAGCACCGACAGCGCGTCCACTGGGACGGTCGTGCCGAATGCGGGGTTTCCGAACTCGGTCGCACCGTTCGCGACCAGGCCGAGGGTGACGGCGGGGTTGATGTGCGCACCCGAGGCGTAGGCCACGATGACGCCGGAGAAGACCGCGAGGCCCCAGCCGATGTTCACCAACAGGAACCCGCCGTTGTAGCCCTTCGTCTTGACGAGGGCGACGTTCGCGACAACTCCGCAACCGAGCAGCACGAGCATCGCCGTGCCGACGAGTTCGGAGAGGAACAGCACTCCGAGATTGTCCACGTTGACCTTCCATCCTTTCGCCGTGCCCGAGGGCCGCGCCCCAGGGCGGATCAGCGCCCACCCTACTCGTGTGGTCGAGATGCGCGGAAGGGCGCGCGGCAATCGTGGGATAGCCCTTTCATCGGCGGGGCCCGCCGGAGTAGTTTTGCGGGGGAGTGCCGCGTCAACGTCGACAGGCGACGGGCCGGGCGGGTGCGGCCGAGGGGAAGGGACGTTTTCGTGAAGAAGATCATCAACGATCCCAAGCACGTGGTCGACGAGTCAGTCGCGGGCTTCGGCCTCGCGCACGCCGACCTCGTGAGGGTGGAGACGGATCCCATCCATGTCGTGCGCGCCGACGCGCCGGTCGCGGGCAAGGTCGGCCTCGTGTCCGGCGGCGGGAGCGGACACGAGCCGCTGCACGCAGGATTCGTCGGCCCCGGCATGCTCGATGCGGCCGTACCCGGCGCGGTCTTCACCTCGCCGACGCCCGATCCGATCCTCGCGGCCACCAAGGCCGTCGACGGCGGCAAGGGCGTGCTCCACATCGTGAAGAACTACACGGGCGACGTGCTGAACTTCGAGACCGCAGCCGATCTCGCGGCCGCGGACGGCATCGAGGTCCGGGCCGTCGTGACGAACGACGACGTCGCGGTCAAGGACTCCCTCTACACGGCGGGCCGTCGCGGCGTCGGCGGCACCGTGCTCGTCGAGAAGATCGCCGGCGCCTCCGCCGACCGCGGGGACAGCCTGGAGCAGGTCGCCGAGATCGCGGAGCGCGTCAACGCCAACGTGCGTTCGATGGGCATGGCGCTCACGCCCTGCATCGTCCCGCACGCCGGCGAGCCGAGCTTCACGCTCGCCGAGGACGAGGTCGAGATCGGCATCGGCATCCACGGCGAGCCGGGACGCGAGCGCATCAAGCTCGAACCGGCCGACGCGATCGTCGATCGACTGATCGCGCCGATCATCGAGGACCTCCCGTACGCGTCGGGCGACCGCGTGCTCCTGTTCGTGAACGGAATGGGCGGGACTCCGCAGATCGAGCTCTACATCGCGTACCGGCGCGCCGCCGAGGTGCTCGCCGAGAAGGGCATCTCGATCGAGCGCTCACTGGTGGGCAACTACATCACCTCGCTCGAGATGCAGGGGTTCTCGATCACGATCCTCAAGCTCGACGACGAGATGATCGGGCTCTGGGACGCCCCCGTGCACACGGCGGCGCTCCGGTGGGGCCGATAGGGGCGGCCGCGGTGGGATTGGACATCACCTGGGCGGTGGACTGGGTCAGGCGCAGCGCGGACTCGATGGCCGAACACCGGATCGAGCTGATCACGCTCGACCGTGAGATCGGCGACGGCGACCACGGGGAGAACATGGATCGCGGCTTCCAGGCCGTGCTCCCCAAGCTCGACGACCTGCCCGCCGGATCGACGCCGGCGGACGTGCTGAAGATGGTCGCGACGACGCTGATCTCGACGGTCGGCGGCGCGGCGGGACCGCTCTACGGGACGGCGTACCTGAAGGGATCCGTCGCGATCGCGGGGGAGTCGTCGATCGACGCGTCCGGCGTCGTCTCGTTCCTCGAGGCGTCCCGCGACGGCATCGTGGCGCGGGGGAAGGCCGAGTCCGGCGACAAGACCATGGTCGACGCCTGGACGCCTGCGGTCGACGCGGCGCGGAGTGCGGCCGACGGGGGCGCGAGCGCCGCCGCGACGCTTCGGGCCGCGGCGGAT